>CAIUDS010000361.1 GCA_903897985.1 uncultured delta proteobacterium | reverse complement strand
CTGGACTGAGTTTTTCGCCAAGGATGCATTGCCTTTTTCGCATCCGCCTGGGCTTTTAGCTTTTTCATTTTTCTGGCTCGCTTCTGCCTCCGCTCTTAGGGACCGGATCAGGGAGGGATGTTCGACAAGTTGAATTATTATAACTCCACTTTTTTCTCTTGCTTCGGAATTATCTTTTCATAAACAAGTAACGGTTCATATGTAACCATTCGCTTCCCCTGATAATAACTCACAGTTTTTGTTTCCACTCTCAAGGTTATTAAGCTTTCGTCAGTTTCCCAAATCGTCATAATTGAGGCTTTATGGTTAAGTAAATTATTCGCAAAATCAACATCACTTCCCCGGTCTTGGGCTGTATCCTGTTTAGGTTTCCCAAATTTATCAACTAGGGCAGGTTTTAAGATATTGTATGAATCAAGCAAAACTCCAACTGCCTTATAATCATCCAAGCCCATTACGGAACCCTCGTATATTCTCGGCTCAATTCGCACTCTGAATAAACCGGATGAATTGAAATCAAGCATAATCGAGTATTTCTTTTCTCCAATTGGCATATCGCCATAAGTGGTGGATTCTCCCTTTATTTTGATTGGCCATCTTTTTAATTTAGCACCCAAGGATTTGTCCGCTTCATCAGTCGTCATTCCCCACTTTAAATCCTTAAAGCATCCATACGGCTTTGGCTTTTCAACGGTTTGCCCTGGCTGTGGCTGGGGTTGCTCAGGTGATTTTTCTTGAGCAATGGCGGTTCCAGTGAAATTGAAAATCAAACTGCCCAAAAGTCCGAAAAAAACCGTCAAGCCCACCAATGCCCAATTTTTCATACTTTTCATTTTGGCCTCCTTTAAATCATTTAGGCGGATTGCAAAGCGAGCAGGGTGTATAACCCCTGTCTTTTGCTCAATCTATGCTATTTGCCTTCCTCTTTTTTCTCCTGGGCCGGAGCAGGGCCACTCGGAGCAGGAGCGGATTTCAGCAAGGCGTTAATGCCGTCTTTAATCGCTTTTTCATTAGCTATGGTTTTATCCCTATTCTCAATACATGATTTGATGCCCTTGCAGTCAAGTCCCTTAGGATCGGGGGCTGGGTAATCTGACATCTTGACTCCCGCCGCCGGCACGGTCTCAGCCGGTTGATGCCAGCGATAGTTAAAAATAAGGGAAGGCCCATCATCTTTGAGAATGCAGGTTATAGTCCACTCCAATACCAATACCATCGGCACCAGTTTTGTCGGCTGGACCATGATCATCCTGTTGCCCTTGTAAATGCCGGATGTTTGGGTAAGGCTTGGGACAACCTGATTATGCCATTCCGTTGTTAGGGTCTTGGACACGCCGTCATTATTTTTGATGGTATAGCCCTGCTCGGTCAAATAGGAAATAATTTTTTGCCAATCTTCATCCTTTGCGCCTTTTGGTGTGGGAGCGTTTGATCCAATGTCAACCCATTTCCAGGTCCCGTCCGGGAGCAGGACCACCTTGCGCCCGTCATCCGTGGTTGCCATTATGACCTTGCCGCTGTCCGCCGCGAACAGGGTCAAAGCCAAGCCCAAAAACACAGCCGCGATAATTGCCTTTTTCATTTTTACCCTCCCTTTTTTCTTTTGATTATAACCCACCTTAATGACAGATTCGGTCAATACCCCTATAACTAAATTATAGGCCATTTGTATTTCGGCTGTCAAGCCTCTTGTCTGGCGGGATGCTGTGGGCGGTTTATAGGCGATTCTGGCAAGCCGACTGTGCAAATTCTACTGGATTCCCGGTCAAGCCGGGAATGACAGAAAGAGGGGAGGGAGGCATTTTTCAATCTATCGGCTTATCATCCTTCTTATCATCTTTATCATCGGTTTTTTCCGGCTTGGGCCGGGGTTTGACAATGATTTCGCGGTCGGGCGGGTTGCCCTGGCTTTCCGTGCATACGGTGGGGTGGTCCTGCAAAGCCAGGTGAATGATTTTCCTTTCCTCCGAAGGCATCACGCCGAGATTGACCGGCGTGTGCGTTTCCGAGACTTCCAGCGCGGCATCTTGCGCGATCCGTTCGAGCATCTCCTTGCGCCGCTTGCGGTATCCTTCGCAGTCCAGGCACACCCGCGCGGAGTCGCTGCTTTCGCGCTGGAGGATTCTAGTGAGGACCAGTTCGAGGGCGGAGAGGGTCTGGCCATGTTTCCCGATTAAAATTCCGGACTTGTCTCCGGTTATTTCGACCAGGACATTTCCCTCTTCCTCCCAGGCCTGCACCCGGGGCGGGTCGTAAAGCGGGAAGAAGCTGAGAATCTTCTGGCAATGCTGCCGCACGGTTTCGGCTTTGGACGGTCCGACGCCGGAATCATTTTCGGGCCGGTCGTTATTTTCATCGCTCATTTGCGTCTCCCTATTTCATTGTCTTATTGACATAGATTTGCTGGCCGACTCCGATGAGGTTGCTGACGGTCCAATAGAGCAGGAGTCCGGAGGGGAAATAGACCATGATGAAGACGAAGACCAGGGGCATGATCATCATCATCTTGGCCTGGGTCGGGTCCATCGAGGCCGTGGGGGTGAGCTTCTGCATGAGGAATTGGCTGGCGCCCATGAACACGGGCAGGATGAGGAGCGGGTCTCGGGAGGAGAGGTCGGGGATCCAGAGGATCCAGGGCGCGTGGCGGAGCTCGATGCTGACCAGGAGCACCTTGTAAAAGGCGAAGAAGATCGGGATCTGCACGAGCATGGGCAGGCATCCGCCCAGGGGGTTGATCTTGTATTTGCGCTGGAGCGCGTAGATTTCCTCCTGCTGCTTCATCTTGTCATTGGGATATTGCTTCCGGATTTTCGCCATCTCCGGCTGGATTTTCTGCATCTCCTTCATGGACTGCTGGCCCTTGCGGGTAAGCGGGAACATGGCCATGCGGAGCACGATGGTGAGGATCACGATGGACCAGCCGAAATTTTTCACCACCTTGTTGGTATAGACCAGGCAATACATGAGCGGGATGGCGATGGGCGCCCACATCCCGTAATCAATGGCCAGTCCCAGGGTGTTCCGGGTTTTTTCCAGCCGATCCTTTTCCTTCGGGCCGAGATAAAGCTCGAGCTCGGTCAGGGCGTGGTGGGACAGGGCCGAGGCGCCGGGCCGGCAGGCGATCGAGATGGCGTATTCTTTGGTCGCGTCTTTGGAGCCGAGGATTTCCGGGGGACCGGCGTAATAGGCGCTGGCGGTCATGGGCGCATCCGGGGTCGAGAGCAGGGCGGTGAGGAAATAGCTGTCGGTGAACCCGGCCCAGTCAACCACCGGCTCGGTCAGCGCCCTTTGATTGGGGTCCGGGCTGTAAAAGCTTTTGTCCAGGTCTTTGATCGTGAACTTGACCAGCTTTTTGCCGGTATGGAGGATGGGCCCGTGGAAATTGATCCGCGACAGTCGGTTTAACGGCTCGAACAAATAGTTGAGGAAGAAGTCCACCTCGGTTTGCTTGGGGTCCGGATCGAGGCCCGAATATTCGATTTTGAGTTCGGCCCGGTATTTATCGGGATAGAAGGTATAAATCTTTTTGAGCGAGACCCCCGGGGCAAGCGCCAGAGTAAAAATCACCGGGGTCGGGCCGTCCTTAACGGAAACATCCTTGCCCTCGGTCTGCCAGAGCGCTCCCTCCGGGGCCTCATAGCCGTTCACCCGGATTTTGGCGCGCAGGGGAGGCCGGGCTCGGAAGGCCGGGTCAATCAGGTTGACCTGCCGGGGCGGGAACTTCTCAATCCTTTTTATCGGCGGCCATTTCAGGTTCACCTCGATGGGATAATAAACCTGGTCCTTGAACTCCAGGAGCTCCCAACTGATCGGCGCGGCCCCGCGGTTGGTAAAGATCACCCGGTAAAGCGGACTCGTTACCTCAAAGGTTTTTTCCTCAAGGCCCGGCGCCGGAAGCGGTGTTGCCGGAGCCGCGGGAGGCAGGGCCTGCGGCCCGGGTTGGGTGATTTGCGGAGCCGGCGCCGCGGGTTCCGGGGCTTTTGGCGAGGCGGTTGCCGGGGGCGGAGCGGGTTTTTTGGGCGGGTGCATTTTCCCCATATACCACATCCAGCCGAACAGGCAGGCCATGACCAGGACCATGAAGATGATGAAATTTTTTTCTAAGACCGGATCTTTTTCCTGCATCATGCCTCCGGATTTTCAGGGGACCGGGTCATAGCCTCCGGGAGTGAACGGGTGGCAGCGCAACAGCCTCCCGATCGCCAGCCGGCTTCCCTTGAAAAATCCATATTTTTCCAGCGCCTCCGCCGCATAGCGGCTGCAACTGGGATGAAACCGACAATGGGGGCCCAATAGCGGCGAGATCAAAAGCTGATATGCCCGGATCATGACGATGGCTATTTTTCTCATCTATGGCTCTCGGATCCTTGAAAGCTCTTGTTCCAGGCCCGCGCTCAACTCCTTGCGGACCTGTTCATATTTCAACTTTTCCACCCCCGGATAACAGACCACCACCAGCTCCAGTCCAAAAGCATCCGCGCCCAAGCCTTGCGCGAACCCGGCCTTGATTTCCGAGCGGTTCAGCCGGAAAAACTCGCGCGCCAGCCGTTTGGCCCGGTTCCGGGCTGCGGCATTTCTCATCCCCCTTGAGACCACAACCCCCAGCCGCGTCCGGCCCGCGCTTAAGACCTGGTAGTTCACCAGAAAGTTCCGCGTTCGGAACCGTTTCCCCTGGTCCTTGATCCTTTGATAATCGCTCCGGCGTCGGATCCGGTCCTCCCGGGACATGCCGTGCCCCGGCATTATTTCTTGCTCGGAACCACCACCGTCAGCCGGTGCCGGCCTTTTTGTCTCCGCCGACTCAAGACTTTCCTGCCATCGACCGTCTTCATCCGCTTCCGAAAACCGTGCGTCCTGGTTTTGCGACGATTATGGGGCCGAAAGGTTAATTGCGCCATGGTTTGTCTCCTGATCCTTAATTTAGGTTTTCACCTATTCTACAAAAATTTCCCCCAAAAGCAACCGCGAATTCGGAATTCGGAGCCGGGATCGGGAAATCCGGAAGCCGGGAAGAAAATAATGGCCGGGAAAAGATTATTTTGGGAAACTTTTTGGAGCGCGCCGGGCATCTAAATTTCAGGAAGAATACAATTTCATGGAGAATGAAATGACAAATGGAAGCTTGGAAGGGTTTGAATGGGACGGGACCAGCGAGGCCAAACTTTGCCACAAGATTTTTGTGGTTGACGATGACGAGGATTTCGGGAAATTCGCGCTCAAACTGCTCAAGGTCAACGGTTACGAGTCCGAGCATTTCCGCAATGCCTTCGAGTTCCTGAGCCGGCTGCGCACCGAGATCCCGGACCTGATCATCCTGGATATCCGGATGAGCTGGATCAATGGCTTTGACCTGGCCCGGGGCATCCGCAAGAACCCGCAACTCAAGGACATACCCATCCTGATGATCACCGGATACCCAACCAGCGAGGCTCGATTCCAGGGCTTCAAATCCGGAGCGGACGCTTTCCTCGAAAAACCCTTTGAAGCCATGGAACTGATCCAACTGGTCCAGGCCCTGATCGAGAACAAGAAAGAGCAAGCTCCAAAGGACTCCTGATTCTCCGGTCTTCTCCCCGACCCATCCCGAAAACGCCTTGCCCGCGCAAAGGCGGAGCCGCTGATTCAAAAAAGGCAAAAATATTGGATACCCGGGGCGCTTCCGGTTTGACAAACGGATTTTCCTCAATAAAATAGTTGAGTTGCATGAAGATTTATCGGGCAAAAATCCGGCCGATTTCAGACGAGATTGTGCGGATCCTGATCGCGGAGGGGGACATCGAGGTTGACCCGACTCAGGTTGAAGAGGTGATCCTGGATGTGGAGGCGATCATCAAGGAGTACCTGCGTTTGGAGGAAGAGTTAAACCGGCAGGCTCGGGAAATCCTGCAACTCCGGGGCATGAGCTACACCGAGTTCGGCCGGGTGAAGCGGGCCTTGGCCGAGGAGAAAAAATTCGAGGCCGGGGACCGGGCCTTGTATTGGATCGTCAGTCAGATCATTGAGTGCTTCCTGGTCAATAACCGGGTGACGGAAATCTTTTCGGAGGACTGGGTGTTGCGCAAGAAGATGATCAAGGTCTTCGACACCCACCTGGGTCTGGAGGAGCAGGTTGACAAGGAAGCGCGCTCCCGGATCAAGAACATCGCCGAGGGCACCCCGGAATGGGAGATCGAATACCAGAAGGTCTTCAATCAACTCGCCAAGAAAAAAGGCCTGATGTAACCGGAATCGCTTGTGGCGCAGGCTTCCAGCCTCGTAGATCG
>CAIUDS010000360.1 GCA_903897985.1 uncultured delta proteobacterium | reverse complement strand
GTATGGTGCAAAAGAAATGAAGTTACAAAATCGCTGTCTTTCGTCACCACCACCCATTCCTCTTTACATGCCAACGCGGTAATATCGTCATCCGGTGTTCGGTTCCCAAGTGATAGATCTAATGAATGTAGGACCTGGTGACCCGCGCCTCCTAATACGATGGCAAGTCGACGGGGTAACTGCGCATCGACTATGAACTTCATGCGGCCGCGGGTTCCACTCGCTGAATCCGGCTCAGGCGGGCGCCCCACGCGCAGGCGGCGCGGAGATCATCCGGTTCCAGGTCCGGGTAATCCGCCAGAATTTGCTGAACCGTCATGTCGCTGCTCATCAATTCCAGCAAAAACTCGACTGGGTAGCGGAGACCTCGAATGCACGGCTTGCCGTGGCACACCCGCGGCTCCACGGTGATTCGTGACAGCAGGTTCTCGTTAATCATACCCATAGGCTACATCGGGACGCTTCGGATGCCAAGACGAACGGTAAGACACCATCACTCCACCAATCCACTACTCCATTCCCCCAATTCCTCCTCACTTCGCCGAAATCTCCAGCATTCTCTGGATCGGCGCCCGCGCCCGGTCCATCAGGGCGGGGCTGAGCTCGACTCGCGGCTGCAAGTCGGCCATGCACTTGTAGAGCTTGTCCAGCGTGTTGAGCTTCATGTAGCGGCATTCGTTGCAGCGGCATTGGCTGCTGGGCGCGGGAATGAAGGTCTTGTCCGGGCATTCTTTCTTGAGCCGATGGATCATGCCCGCCTCGGTGGCGATGATGATCTGCCGGGCCGTTGAGCCCTTGCAATAACTGACCATTTTTTCGGTCGAACAGATTTCATCGGCCAGCAAGCGCACCGCTTGGGTGCACTCGGGATGGGCGACCAGCGGCGCCTCGGGATATTCCCGGCGGATGCGCGTGATGCTGGCGTGGGTGAATTCAATGTGGACGTAGCAATTGCCCCGCCACAGCGTCATCGGGCGGCCGGTCTGCTCCTGGACCCACGCGCCGAGGTTTTCGTCGGGCACAAACAGCAGGTCGCGGTCTTTGGGCGCGGCTTGGACGATCTTGACCGCGTTGCCGCTGGTGCAAATGACATCGCTCAGGGCTTTGACCTCCGCGCTGCAATTGATGTAGGCGATGGTGTAGAAATTGGGGTTGGCCGCCTGGAACGTTTTGAGCTTGTCCGCCGGGCAGCTTTCCTCCAGCGAACAGCCGGCGTCTTTGTCCGGGAGCACCACCAATTTGTTGGGGTTCAAGAGTTTGGCCGTTTCGGCCATGAAATGGACCCCGCAGAATACGAGTACGTCGGCGCTGGTCTTGGCGGCCTGCTGGGAGAGCCCCAGCGAATCGCCCACGAAATCCGCCAGGTCCTGGATTTCAGGCACTTGGTAGTTGTGGGCCAGCAGCACCGCGTTGAGCTTTTTCTTCAGGGCCAGAATCTCGCGCGACAGGGCGTCCAGCCGCGCCGGCGGCGTCGGCGTCCGGACCGGGAAGCGGTCCACACCCGGCGGTTGCAGCTCAATCGTATCACTCATCGTGCGCAAAAGTATCGCTAACCCACCGGGGCGTCAATCGTGACTCCGCCGGACGGCCAAACCGAAATCCGGAATCCGAAATCCGAAGAAAAGCTCAAACTCATAAACCTTTGCCGTGTTTTTCTGACTCTGTGAGTATGGCTTTGAGGCTGCTTTCCGGTTTCGGGTTTCGGATTTCGGGTTTCGGATTTTCCTTTCCGGCG
>CAIUDS010000359.1 GCA_903897985.1 uncultured delta proteobacterium | reverse complement strand
GGTCTGGACACCGATGCCTCCAAATCCTTCAAGGCCTCCTATCGGGGCAAGGCTTACCGGCTGACTTTTTCTCTCATTTTTTATTCACGCGACCGAAGGGTTATCGTTTTCGAGATCCGGCCGGTTGAACTCAAGGATTAGATCAGCTCTACGCCAATTCTTGCTTAGCGCTTACCTGGGCAAGGTGATGCCCGCAATGGTGATCGTGTTGGTCGGCTCCGAGCCCGCCTGATTGGCAAATTATGAATTGCGCGCGTTGTCTTGCCCGGTCCCTCAACTTCAGGGTATAATCAAAAGCCATGAGTGAGCAGGTGGAATTATCCGTAGTGATCCCGGTCTTCAATGACCAGGAGATTCTGGGGAGGGTTTTTCCCAGGCTGGAGCAGGCGCTTGCGGGAATTGACTACGAGTTGGTGTTGGTCAATGACGGCTCGCAGGACCGGAGTGGGGAGATGATCGAGGAATACTGCCGGAAGAATCCGCGGGCGCGGCTGATCGAGCTGTCGCGCAATTTCGGCCAGTATTTCGCGGTGAGCGCGGGCTTGAGCCGCGCGCGGGGCCGGGCGGTCTTGACCATGGACTCGGATTTGCAGGACCCCCCGGAATTGATCCCGGAGATGTTGAAGCGCTGGAAAGCCGGGTATCAGGTGGTGCAGGGGGCGCGCCAGAGCCGGACCGAGACTGGGCTGAGAAAGCTGGGGGTCGAGTTATTCTATAAGGTCTTCAGTTGGCTGAGCGATTATCCGGTTTCGGTTCACGGCGGGTTCGCGTTGATGGACCGGGCGGTGGTGGATCAACTGGTGAGTTTGCCGGAACGGCATCGCTATTTTCCGGGTCTGCGCAGTTGGGTTGGGTTCAAGCAGACCGAACTGTGGTATGACCGGGCGGAGCGGGTGGGGGGAACGAGCAAATGGAGCCTGCGCAAGCTGGTGGATTACGCGGTGGACGCGACCCTGAGTTTCAGCTCCAAGCCCCTCCGGCTGACTTGGCTCGCGGGCTTGAGCATCAGCGCGCTCTGCTTTATCTATGGCTTGGTCCTGGTGGCGCTCCGGCTCGCGGGCATCGGGGTGGTCCCCGGGTTCACCACCCTGGTGGTCAGTCTCTTCTTCCTGAGCGGAGTCCAGTTGGTCTCGCTCGGCATCCTGGGCGAATACCTGGGCCGGATATATGACGAGGTCAAGCAACGGCCGGCCTTCATCATCCAGCGCGAGTATCCGGCCCCGGGACCGGAGGAGCCCGCATGAAAGCCTTGCCGGAGCAAAAACCTGAGTCCGGAATAAGATGGCAAAATGTCTGAGCGTTTTCAAAAAATCTTCTTCCCCGCAAGTATTTTCCTGATCGGGCTGGTCTTTTTCCTCCAACCCCTGGCCGGCACCCGCGCCTGGATCAGCGAGGTCTATATGGTGGAAACCTTCAGCCAATATCTGCCCTACAAGAACTTTATCGCAGATTGCTTCCGCCAGAGCTGTTTCCCGCTCTGGACCCATAATTGCGAATGCGGTTTCCCGCTCGGCGCCCATCCCCAGGCCGCGTCCTTCTATCCGCTCAATCTCCTCTATCTCTTCTTTGACTATATTCGCGCGTCCAATTTTTATAGCTTTCCCCATGCCCTGGTCCTGAGCTACGCGGCCTACGGGTGCGGACGGGAACTGAAATTCAACCGGTTCGGTTCCTGGATCCTCGCGCTCACTTCCGGCCTGGCCGGCTTTCATCTGTTCAGCGCCGGATGCATTTCCTTCTATACCGATATTTGCCTGATCCCGCTCGCATATCTGCTCAGCCTCCGCCTGGCGCACAGGCCGATTTTTTTCAATTTCCTCGCCCTGGTCCTGGGCACGGCGCTTCAGTTCCTCGCCGGCGAGCCGGAGATGGTCATTTATCAGACCGTTTTTATTCTCGCCTATCTTCTGTTCGTGGAGCGGACCCCGGCAAAGAACATGTTGCTGCTGGCGCTGGCGCTCGGGACCGCCTGGCTCGGCTGCATGGTCCAGGCGCTTCCGGCCGCGGACCTGGTTTTCCATAGTTATCGCCGTCTGGCCGGCGCCGCGGTCGGGCGATCCTATCCGGAATTCCTGGCTGATTTCGCCGGCTTGCTCGCGCCCCTGCGTTTTCCCTTCCGCGAGCAGTTGATGCCGTCGCCCGTTTATCTCGGTTTTTTCTTTTTGGTCGGAG
>CAIUDS010000358.1 GCA_903897985.1 uncultured delta proteobacterium | reverse complement strand
GCGCGGACGCGCGCCCGGGCTCGCAATCACGGTCATGCTCCCGCCCCCGCCGGCGCCGTTGATCTTCACCGCCTCGGCCCCGAGTTTGCGCGCAAGCTTTTCGATTTCCCGGAAGCGGGGCGTGGCGATTTCCTTGTGGAGCGCCTGCTGGCATTCATGATTACGGTTCACCGCCTCGATAAAAGCGTTCATCTTCCCCGTGAGCAGGGCCGTTTTTCCTTTTTCCGCGCATTGCGCCAACTCGGCCAAAATTTCCCGGATCTCCCGGTCCTCCGCCCGCGCCCGCTCCAGCACGCTTTTATGGACATCCGAACTCAGATGCCCCTTGCCCTCGTAGACCAGAAGCAGGCTGCTCTCGAGTTCGAACAGGAGTTCCCGGCTCAGGCGGAGCGGCGAGACCGTGAACTCCGGGTAGCGGTCAATCTCGATGAAATTGATCCCGCCATAGCTTGCCGCGATCTGGTCTTGGACCCCGGCTTCGAGTTTCAACTCCTCGGTCTCGAGCCGGTGCGCCAGCCGGGCCAGTTCCGCGCTGCCGAGCGCAGTGCCGCGCAGCCGGGCCAGGCCGAGCAGGAGGGAGACGCTGATGGCCGCGGAAGAGCCGGTGCCGCACCCGGGCGGCACATCCGCGGAGACGGTTATCTCCAGACCCGACTTCGCCGGGAGACGCTTGAGCGCGGCCAGGATCAGGTCGTAGTCGGTCCCATAGCGGGCCTTGACGATGTCGTCAACTTTGAACAACTCGCCGTAATCCACCGCATCTATCTGTATGCCCTTCCGCTTCCGGGTCCGGATGGTGGCGCGCGCGAACAGGCTGACCGCAAAATTGAGTACGCGGCCCTTTTTCGCAAAATGCGTGTCCGTCCACCCGCCCAAATCCAGGATCCGGTTGGGGGCGCGGGATTCAACGATCATGGCAAAATATTAGACCCTTGGGACCGACCGGGCAAATGATAAAGCATCGCGCCTCGCAACTTGATGAAAAAAACCGGGGCGGGCATTTCGCCCGCCCCGGTTTTTTATGATCAGCGCCGGTCGCTGTCAGTTAAGGCGTATAACAATAACAATCATGCCCGCAGACAGTATAAGGCGCATAGCAACAGCCGTCGCCGCAGTCAATATGTCCGCCGCCGCAAGGGCCATAACATATATTGGTAGCGTTCCAATCAATCACCCAGGAGCATTGCTGATTGGGTATGCATTTTTCTCCTACATTGCAACAGGGCTGGGAGTCGCAGGATTCACCCACCTCTCCGCATTTGGTGAACTCCGCGCTCACGGACTTGGCGCTATCCATGGTGACGGTGCAGGTGGGATCGGTTCCGGAACACGCTCCGGACCAGCCGGTAAAATGACCCTGGCTCTCGTAGGCGTCCAGTTCAACCTCGGTTCCGAGCTTGTATTTTTGCGAGCAATCTGTCCCGCAACTTATTCCGCTGGGATCGGAATAAACCGAGCCTTTTCCGTTTCCGGATTTACTTACGGTGAGAGTGAAGCTTGGCGGGTCTTGCACCACCACCGAGGTTTGCTTGCAGTCCTCCGAGCCGACCAGGTCAACTGCGCAGACGGTAAAGCTGTAGGTGCCGGTGGCCGAGGCGGTGCCGGTTACATGGCCATTGAGGTTGAGCGCGGTCCCGAGCGGAGGCCCTCCGCCGGCCAAGGATCCCTGCGAGAAATACAGCGGCGCAGTGCCGCCGGTGGCGGTCGCCACCACGGTATCGCAGGCGATGCCTTTGTAGCAATGCCCGGTCACGGGCGTGAGTGTCGGTCCGGAGGCGATGATGGTCACGCGCAATTCGATCTCGACGGAATGGGCCGGGTTGGCCGAGTCGGTCATGATGATGACAAAGGGCGGGGTGATTTTCATGCTGGTCCCGCCGCCCAGAATTTCCGCAATGCCCGAAAGCACGCATGCCTGGGAGATGGACAGCCAGGAGGGCAGGTCCGCGGGGACCTTGGCCGAGCACTTGTAGGGCTTGGTCCCGCCGGTGGCGGTAAGGGTTACCCCTCCGCTTTGTCCGGATTTCCAGGCCGGCAGCGTAGTGGTGGTGGTGTAGAATACGCCGGCCCCGTTGACGCCGATGTCATGGGAAGTGGTGGCGATGGGCTTGGCGGTGAGGTTGGTTTTATTGTTGAGTGAGGCCAGGTATTTGTTGATGGCGTTTTGCAGGTCGGTGGCGCCGGCGGTGGCCGCAAGATTGATGCTCCCGCCCGCGATCAGCGTCATGGGGATGGCCGAGCCGGAGAAATCCAGGCCGTTGAACACGCCGTCGGAGATATCCTTGTAGAGCGCCTTGATCAGTTCCGCGGTGCTCACGCCCAGGTCCGCGGCTTCCTGCGTGATCCCGGCCAGGAGCAGGCCGTAATTCCGACTGTCCAGATTGGCGGTCTTGACCAGTTCCGCGTTATTGACCACCGCGGGGGTGATGTTCATCAGGTTGGCCAGGTTGAAGAACTGGGCCAGGCCGGCGGTGGTCGAGGCAATTGCGACCTTGAGCGAGCCGCCGGAAGCCACCAACTGGCGCGAGCGGGAAGCGGCCATGTGCGTAACCGGCGTGATGTTGACCAGCTTGGTTCCGGGCAGGACCGCCGCGCTCATGATGTCAGTCGCGAGCAGGGTCACGGTGTTGCCGCTCACCTCGTCCACATAGGCGCCGCCCGAGACCTCGATCAGGAATGGCTTGGCGGGCGCCGGGGTGATCTTGGCGGCAAAGTATCCGTTCGCGTCAGTGACCTTGGTCCCGCACAGCTTGGCGCCCTTTTTGCCGGTCCCGGACAGGGCGTAAAAATTCACCGCGGCGCCGGCCACCGGCCCTTTGGACACATGTCCGGTCAGCTTGAGCGAGGTAGTGGCCGCGGAACCGGCGGTTTCAAAATCATCTCCGGCCGCGCCGGTCTTATCCTGAGCCTGGCGGCTCGCCGGCTGGTCATTGCAAGCCATCAGCAATGAAAAGCCGATGATCATCCCCCAAAAGCCGGACCTTAATAGTTTTTTCATTTTCCCTCCTTGCCCATGAGGCTATGATCCAACCCCTGAATTTTTACCAATTAAAACCATATCCATATCCCGCGAAAGTGCTGTAAAAGAAATACAAATGCGCCGGGGCGAAATTCTGGGCGGGAAATGTTATCGAGCCGGAGGCGGTTAAGGGTGAAGGCAGATTCTTGTAAACCCGATGATTTTTGTTCCAACCTTGATCCCCCAGGGAACAATCCCCATTGTCAAGGATGGCTTGAATTTCCGAGTCCGTGGCCAGGGACCAGATTCCGGAACTTTTTTTCCAGAATTGCCAATCCAACTGGGTCACCTTGCCCGAGCTAAAGGTGAGCTTGATCGAAGGCGCATAGACTTCGTTCAAGGTGGAGTCAATGGCAATGGAACTGACATTGTCAAAGGTAAAATCCTGGGGGTCAGCCCGGACGATATAGGTGCCCTGGGGCGGAGGCATGGGCGAAGTGCCTCCGCCGGAATAGAAGCTCAAACTCCGTTTGTCCGGCCATATTTGCCAGAAATCCTGGAGCTTGTTATTCTCGCCATTGATGTCTTGCGGGGAGGTCAGAAAGGCATTCTCCCAATCCAGCCCAAGCCGGTCCGGCGAGATGTCAAACTGATAGGCATATCCCTTAAAGCTGAGCAATGCGATGTCGGACTCATTGTTCAAGGCGTTGAAATCTTCCGCGCCGATAAATTCATTATCAATTCTGAGGGTTATCCGTTTGCCTTCCTCATCGTCCATCTTCCCGTTGCCGTCCACATCCACGGAGGTCTTGACCGACAACTCATCATCATAGATTCCGATGCTCACGGCCAGGTCGGAATCCAGGCCGAGCGCGGTAAAGGCATCGGCCTGGGAAATGGTCGCGGTCACCACGCCGGTGGAGCTGTTCAAGGAAACGGTCCCCAGACTGAAATCCGAGGAGTTCTCCAGGGCCGGGATGCTGTTAAGGTCGGTGGTGGTGTCCAGGGTCAGAATCCCCTTCAGAGCCATCCCATTGTAAAAACCCAGGATATAGATGGCTCCGCGCGGGACCGCCAGATTAAAGGTCGAGCCGTCCAGGACCGCGTAATAGATCCCATTCGGACTGGCCGCGATAATGGTGTCCACCGTGGTGGCGCTGACCACGGTGGCTTGCGCGCTTTTAAGGAAGAGCGAGGCCAGCCTGGTTTCAATCCGGTCCAGCAAAGTGGCCTGGCCGACAATGATCGTGGTGTTGTCCAGAATTCCCTGCACATCCAGCCGCGCGTCAACCATCCAACTATATAAAGCCGGGGTGCGATCGCTTTTGCCGGCGGAGGAAGCTTTGACCTGGAAGTTGTGCGCGCCCTCGGACAATTTCTTGTAACTCTTGGGTGAAGTGCAGGTTTTCCACGCCGCGTTGTCCAGGCTGCACTTGTAGGTGCAAGCGCCGGCGTTGCAGATGAATGAGAAAGTGGCTTTGTTGGAACTGGATGGGGTGGCCGGATGCTTTTTGATCGTGGTCTGGACCCCGGCCGCGTCGCTTCGGGAAAGGGCGTAACCCGAATTCGGTCCCGGCCCCTGGTCGCCGGGATGGTCATTGCAGGCCATCAACAATGAAAAGCCGGTGATTATGGCCCAGACGCCGGACCGTAATAGATTTTTCATTTTCCCTCCTCCCTTCCTGATGAAGGTATTTGGAATCTTGAGTTCAGAGTTCAGAAACCCGCCGAATTATCACCACTCAAACCCGTATTGATATCCGGCAATAGTGTTGTAATTGAACCACAAACTCCTCGGAACAAAATCCTGAGCGGGCATACTCACGGAGCCGGAAGCGGTTGGC
>CAIUDS010000357.1 GCA_903897985.1 uncultured delta proteobacterium | reverse complement strand
GGACCGGGGCGAGCTGGTTAACTATACCATCGGTTATACCGTGATCACCGGCCAGCCCTACCCCGAGCCCCAGATCACCGGGACCATCCGCTTCGAAGGCTCCAGTTCCTGGGTCCTGGGTTCGATCAAAGGGGTCAAGCCCGAAGACGTCAAGGTGGGCATGAAGCTCAAGGTGGTCTGGCGGGCCGAACCCAAGGGCCAGTTGAGCGATATTGAATATTACGCGCCCGCGGAGTGAGAAGGCGTCAGGCTTCGGGCTTTAGGCTTTTAGAGAGGAGGGGCGACCGGCCGGTCGCCCCTGCTTGTTTTGGCCGGAAAGAATTTGACAAGCCGCGCTTCGCTCGTTATCCTCGGAAGAGTTGGCCCGGCATCGGGAAAATTCCGCTGATGGATCAAGAAAGGAGAAAACAGGATGGGACTGAAGGGAACCAAGACCGAAAAGAATGTTTTAACGGCGTTTGCCGGGGAATCGCAGGCGCGGAACCGCTACACCTATTTTGCGAGCGCGGCGCGCAAGGAGGGGTTCGAACAGATCGGGGCGATCTTCGAGGAGACCGCGAACCAGGAAAAGGAGCACGCCAAGCGGTTCTTCAAATTGCTCGAGGGCGGCGATGTCCAGATTACCGGCGTCTTCCCGGCCGGGGTAATCGGCAAGACCGCGGACAACCTGAAGGCGGCCGCAGCCGGGGAGAATCATGAGTGGGGGAGCATGTATCCCGACTTTGCCGCGGCGGCGGAGCAGGAAGGCTTGAAGGACGTGGCCCGCTTGTTCAAGGCCATCGCGGTGGCGGAGAAGCAGCACGCGCGGCGGTACGAGGCGCTGCTGGCGAACGTGGAGAATGGCACCGTGTTCAAGAAGTCCGAGAAGAAAAAGTGGCGGTGCCTGAACTGCGGCTACGTCCATGAGGGCAATGAGGCGCCCAAGCTGTGCCCGGCGTGCGATCATCCGCAGGCGTATTATGAGTTGCTGGCGGAAAATTGGTGAACCAAGGGTTTGCGGGTTTATGGGTTTGCGGGTGGGGGCACCCCCACCACTCACTGAAGAAGGAGAGACAAGATGACGGAGCGGTTGCAGATTTACAAGTGCGAGGTGTGCGGGAACATTGTCGAGATGCTGCACGAGGGCCAGGGCGAGTTGGTGTGCTGCGGCCAGCCGATGAAGCTGTTCAAGGAGAACACGGTGGACGCGGCCAAGGAGAAGCACGTGCCGGTGCTCGAGAAGACGGCGAACGGCTTCAAGGTGAAGGTGGGCAGCGTGGCGCACCCGATGGAGGCCAAGCACTATATCGAATGGATCGAGCTGCTGGCGGACGGCAAGGCCTATCGGCAGTTCCTGAAGCCGGGCGACGCGCCGGAAGCTTTTTTTGAGATCAAGGCGGACAAGGTCTCGGCCCGGGAATACTGCAATTTGCACGGGTTGTGGAAGGCGTGAAAGAGCAGTGGTTCGCGGGTGAGGGCACCCGCGCCCCTAAAGTCAGCCGCGCCCCGAAAGTCAGCCGCGCCCCGAAAGTCGCAAGAGCAGACACTGAACTGGGCCGGTTGCTGCAAGCGCGCGACCGGGCCGGGATCCAGGCCTGGGCCGGACAAAATCCGCGGGCGCTCTCAAGCCTGAGTTCTTTTTTATTCGAAACCGACGAGCTTTTACGCTGGCGGGCCATCGAGGCCCTGGGCCTGGCCGCGGCGGTCATTGCCGAGAGCGATCTGGAGCCGGTCCGCAACCTGGTCCGGCGGCTGCTGTTTAGCCTGAACGAG
>CAIUDS010000356.1 GCA_903897985.1 uncultured delta proteobacterium | reverse complement strand
GGCGCCCGCGGCGAGGAGCAGGGTGGAAAGTCGGGCCAGGCCTTGGCTGAGGTGGACCAGGTCCTGGCGGGTAAGGCTATACCAAATCAGGTTGGTTAACTCTTTTCCCGGCAAGGCCCGGATGAAGCCTTTGCCCGTGCTCCGGGTTGCGGCCAGGTAAGGAGCCATGTGCTTGCGGTATTTCATGAGGGAGCGGTTTTGCGGCCAGTTGTCGCTGAGCAGCATGGCCAGATGGCCCAGCGTGTAAAAACCCCCGGCCATGCTCAATTTCGGCCGGAATTCCTTGACCTGGATCAAAGGCATCACACTGTGTTCGGCGTCCAGTTCTTCCTTAAAGCGCGCCACCACTTTCAGCATGGGATGGATGGAAAGACTGTTGCCGATATTTTTTTTGATCCCGCTGCGCCGGAGCAGGGCCGGCGTTTCAGTGGCGCCCGCGCAGACAAAAATATGATCGGCAAAAATGCGCAATAACCGAACGGAGCCGTCCGGATTTTTTTGTTCGGCGATGACCCCGGAAATCCTGGAGTTGTCTTTGACCAGGGATCGGACTCGGCAGTTGGGCTGGATTCGCGCCCCTTTGGCCTCGGCTCGTGGGATCAGGGACCGGCTCATTCCCTGTTTGGCGCCGCTGGGGCAGCCGCAGGCGCAGGCGTTCCGGTCCTGGCAGTTGAGGGCGATCCGAGGACTCTCGTGACCGTACCATCCCAGGGCTTTCATTCCTCTTGCCAGGACCTGGGTGCTCGCCGGCCAGTCGCCGCCGGTCACGCTTACATGCAGCGACTGTTCATCCCGCTCAAAATATGGCTCGAGGTCTTTGGAGCCCGCCGAGAGGAGGCCATATTGAGATTTCCATTTATTCAGCGTTTCGTCGGGAGTGCGTTGCCAGAAGCCGCTGTTGATTTCCGTGCTGCCGCCCACGCAGCAGCCCTCGACATAGCCGATGGAAACCGGGCCGAGGATGGGGGTCATGCCCCGCCGGCGATAAAGTTTTTTCATGGCCTCGGGCGGAGAAGCGCCGTAGTCTGTCAGACCGTAACGGTTGCCTTCCTCCAGCACCAGGACCTCCATGCCGGCCTCGGCCAGTTCCAAGGCGATGACCGCGCCCCCGGCGCCGGAGCCGATCACCAGGGTTTGCGCCCGAAGGTCCGGTTTCATTGCGCTCCCATCCGGGAGGGCTCTCGCGGGCCTGGATCCTTGACCGCGGACTTTACTTCCGGTATTTCGTAGAAGGCCAGGAAAACCGTGCTGCGCACGGCGCGAAAAAGTTGCCGGAAAAGCGCAATCCTGCCCCAGGCAAACCGGGCTACGATCCGGCTCCTTTTCGCCAGGGGCAGTCCGGTGAACCCTCTGAAATATCTTAGCCAAACCAAGGCCCGGAAGCCGATGGTCCCGATTCCAAAAAGGATCCGGAGCAGGAGGGGAAGGCTGTTCAACTGCCCCTGCACGAACTCGGCGGCCGCGGTCACGGCTTTTTTCTTGGCGGTTTCCTCCAGCCCCGGGGGTTCCTCGAAAATCATGGCCTCGCACAGGGCCTGAATAAACGGCGTCGCCGATTCCCCGCCCGGACCTTGATTTTCGGCGCCACCAGAAAGCAAACTCATGTTGAATATTATAATAGATTATGACTTGGATGCGAGTGGGCCGCCAGGCCCGCGGGGATGTGGGAATGCCCTGCTATTGTCCGAGCGAGCGAAAGAATTTGAACAGGAATTCCGGATGATGAGCAAAGGTGGTCCAGTATTTTTTAAAGGACCGGACCGGATGTTTGTAAAGGAAGGCCAGGTTGACGCTCCAGAAAGCGGAGCGGTGGATTTTTAAAAGCTCCCCGGGCGGCACCTCCGAGAATTGCAGCGTGGATTTGAAGTAGTTCGCGGGCGCCTCGAAATCGTAGTCCTTGGGCAGTTTTCCGTTTTCCATCACCAGCGCCGCAAAGGGCGATCCCGGCAGGGGCGTGAACATGAAAATGTACATCCGGTCCAGCTCGAGCGACCGCGCGTAATTTATGGTGTTCATGATCTGCTCGCGGGTCTCGCCGGGGAAGCCGATGATGAAATAGCCATTGGTGCCGATCCCGAGTTGCTTGGCCACCTTGATCATCTCCGCGGTCTTGTTCAAATCCACCGGCTTCTTGATCAGGTTCTTGAGCACCCAAGGGTCGCCGCTCTCAACCGCCACGGTGATCTCATAGCAGCCGGACTCCTTCATCAGCGCCAGCATCTCGCGGTCCAGGGTATAGATGGCGATCCCGTTGGGGGTATTCCAGTGCAGGTTCAGCTTCTGCTCAACCATGCCCGAGAAAATTTCGCGCGCGCGCTTCTTGTCGCCGGTGACATTGTCATCCTCCCATTTGATCTCGCCGATCCGGTAGCGCGTTTTCAGGTCGCGGAGCTCGGCCAGAACCTGGTCCGCGGGCCGGGTGCGGTAGCGGAGCCCCCAGTGATAGGTGGAGGAACAGAACCCGCAGCGGTAGGGGCATCCGCGGCTGGTGGAAACCGCGAGACAGCGGGGCGAAAGGGCCAGGGTCTGCATGGGAATGTTGATCTTGAAATATCCTTCCACCTCGAAAAGCTCGCGCGCGGGAAAGGGGAGTTGGGCCAGCTCTTCGAGGAACACCGCCTCGCGGTTGACCCGGATTTGGCCGTTTTCGCGGAAAGCGATCCCCTTGATTTCGCTCACGCGGCCATTGCCGTTGAGGCAGTCAATCAGGCCGGCGAACGCCAGTTCGCCTTCGGCCAGGATGATGTAATCGAGTTGGGTGGTGGCGAGACATTGTTCGGCCAGGAACGAGGGATGCGTGCCGCCGGCGACGGTGACGATGGCGGGATCGAGTTTTTTGATTTCCTCCACCAGCTTGCGGATGATCGGGAACTGGCTGGAGAACAGGCAGGAAAATCCCACCAGGTCCGGCTTGATTTCCTCAATCCTTTTCAGGAGGTCTTGATCGGAAAGGCCATAGCGGACAAAACCGTCCGGGATTTTTTCGAGATGATGATAACCCTGCTGGGCCGCGTCCAGGCAGAATACCTCCGCCCGGTCCTTGATCCAGGCCGCGAGGCTGGCGATGCCGAGCGGGAGTTCGCACATGTTATTGGTCATCCGGACATTGACCACGGGCGGGAAAATCAAGAGCACCCGGCTAATTTTTTTTTCTGTTGGGCTCACGCAGGATTGATAATAAGGTCTTCGCCCAGCCTTGTCAAAATATGGAAGCCGAAGCTCAACTCCAACTAAGGGAGTGTTTTATGGCGACCCAGAGCAGATAGGGGAGCTGCTTCTTGTCGGGGTAGAGCCGGAAAATGCGCCAGAGCCTTCTCGGGTTGAGATAAAATCTCAAGAAAGCCCGGCTGGCGATTTTGGGCAACTCCTGGTTCGGGACCTCGCAGATCGGGTAAGCTTTCGGCAAAAAGTAATCGTATTTATCCATTTCGTTCTGACTCGGGTTATAACCGAGGTCCTGAGCCTGCTGGTAAAGCTCGCTCCCTTCAAAAGGGGTCGCGAAAAAGAAGTTGACGGAATGGAGCCGGCTGCGAAGCGCGAAATTTATGGTATCTAGGATTTCGCTCCGTTTTTCGCCCGGAAAACCGAGCATAAAGAACCCGTCCACCAAAATGCCTTTTCGCTCGGTCAGTTCGATCACCTTTTTGACTTTTTCCAGGTTGAGGTTTTTCTTGATGAATTTCTGAATCCGGGGGCTGGCGGTTTCGATCGCGTAGGTGATGCGGTAGGTCCCCACGGCCTTGAGCTTGTCCAGCAGCTCCTCGTCCATAACATCTCCCCGGAGGCCATTGGGGAAGCTGATGGAAAATTTCAAACCGCGCTCAATAATCAGATCGCAGATGCGCTTGGCCCGTTTGAGGTTGAAATTGAAGCAGTCGTCCACAAAAAAGATCTCCTTGATCCCGAATTTATTTTGCAGGATTTCCAATTCTTCCACCACCTTCTCCGGGCTTCGCGGCCGGAACCCGACCCCGAAAATGCGGTGGCAATAGGTGCAATGAAACGGGCATCCCCGGCTGGTCATCACCTGCATATATTCTTTATGAGCATAGATGCCTCCGAAGCGCCAAAGATTAAAATAGCGCTCAACCTTGATCAAATCCCAGGCCGGAAAGGGCAGGGAGTCAAGGTCTTCCAGATAGGGCCGGTTCGGATTGATCCTGCCCTCGCCGTTCTGCCTGAAACCGAGTCCGAGAATTTCTTCCAGCTTGCCCTTGCCCAAGAACAGGTAATTGACCAGCTCCAGCAAAGTCTGTTCTCCTTCGCCCTTGACCGCGAAATCAAGATTCTGATCTGAGAAAGCCTTATGGGTGGCAGTATTGATATAAGGACCGCCAGCCACAATCGGCATTTGAGGAAACGATTTTTTCACGGCCCCAGCCAGTTCGTGCAAGACGCTGGACTCGAGACTCATGGCGCTGATGCCGAGCAAATCCGGCTTAAACTCGCCGACCTTTTTCACCAGATCGTTCATGCTCAATCCTTCCGGGAGCATATCCACCAATTGAATTTCCAGTTCGGGCAAAAACTTCCGGAGATAACTTGCCAGATACATGATCCCCAGGGGCTGGCCAAATGCTTGGCGGACAGTTGGACGGCTTAACTTGATCAGCAGGACTTTGCGCACTTCAAGCTCCGGATGAGGATAGTCGGCAGGGGATTTCCGGGAAAACCGGGGCGCGCCGTGCCCGGGCCAGCCGGCCGGCCGCTCAGATGATTGGAGCAGCGAGCGCCGCGGAAAAAAAATACCGAAGAGGCCGGGGTGATTCTTGCATGTTTCGGATCCACTGGGATTTTATGATAATGCCCTTGGCCGCCCTTGTCAAGAAAAGCGGACCGGCCGTGGATAAGTTCGTGGCCCTATATAACGCAGAGCGGCGCATCGAGCGGCTGGGATTCGGGAGCCCCAAACCGGCTGGAGAAAGTTACTTGACAGGGAGGGCTGAATGCGCTTAAATAGTGTTAAAGAAACTGGTGCAAGCGTTTTAAATTGGACAACTGAGTGATATGGTAAAATATCGGTAAAATGGCGGGTGGCAGAAAAATAGAGCGAATAATGCTCATCTTCCCGCCCTATCGGACAGCAGGTTTTTATGACAAAATGGTCTGTGTCCCAATGGGAATCGCATATCTGGGGGCGGTGCTTCGCAAAGATTATGAAGTGCGATTGTTGGATGCGGTGGTTGAAGGTTATAAGCAGGACCGATGGCTCGGCAATGGCTATTTTGAATATGGATTGACTCCCGATCAAATTATCGCGGAGATTGAGGATTTTGCTCCACAAGTAGTCGGGGTTTCCTGCATCTTTTCCAGTCAATTCTTGTTTGCGGCTGATTTGATTGGGAGGGTCAAAAAAGAGTTCCCGGACATTATTACGGTGATCGGAGGCGCTCATCCCAGTTTTCTTCCCGAAGACAGCTTCCAGCACATGCCCGGATTGGATTTCATTATTATCGGCGAGGGCGAAGAAAGTTTCCCCGCGCTCTTGAAAGCCATTGAGAAAGGTTCTGGTTTTGAGACCATTGACGGCCTGGCCTTCCGGGATAATGGAACAATCCGGGTCAATCCCAAAACCAGGTTTATTGAGAATCTGGATAACCTGCCTTTCCCGGCCCGGGATTTATTGCCCATGGAGAAATATTTCAAGATCAACATCCCGGCTCTGGTGTTCTCAAAAAGCCCCAGAAACACCTCCTTCATCACTTCGCGGGGCTGCCCGTTCCATTGCCGTTTCTGCTCTTCCTGTCATTACTGGGGAAGGCGGATCCGGTTCCGCTCTACGGAAAATGTGCTGGCGGAAATAGAGGAGTTGATCAGCCGCTACCGGGTTGAGGAGCTGAAGTTTGAGGATGACAATCTGATGGCCAAGGTCGCCAAGGCGAAAGAGATTTTCCGCGGGATGATCGGGAGGGGTTATAAGCTTCATTGGAATATGCCCACGGGCGTATGGATCAGTGCGCTTGATGACGATGAGCTTCTCAATCTGATGAAGCAAAGCGGTTGCTATGAGGTGATTCTGGCTTTTGAAAGCGGGGATCAATATGTAATAGACAACATCATAAAGAAGCCGCTGGATCTGAAAAAGGCAATGGAAATCACCGGTAAGGTCAAGGATCATGGAATTGACACTCACGCTTTTTTCGTCCTGGGCCTGCCGGGCGAAACCAGAGCAAATATTGAGCAAACTTTTCGTTATGCGCGCTCCCTGGCTTTGGACAAGGCCTTCTTCTTTTTATTTAATCCTCTGCCCGGAGCCGAGCTTTACCAGGAAGCCATTGACAAGGGGATGTTTGACAAGGAAGAAGTTTATCGGATAAATTATGGCTTGTGCGGCATCACCACGGATGAATTTAATCCGGCCCTGATCCAGAAAATGATCGCCCGGAACCATTGGTATATCGCCGTCCGGCCGCTCTGGCGCGATCCGAAGAAATTCGTTTTCAAGTATCTACGCCGGAGGACGAGCATTGGGACCTTGAAAACCGCTTTCCGGCTTGCGAAATTTTCTTATCAGGCTTCAAAAAATAGCCCTTCCCAACTTCGTAAATAAATTTCTCAATTTTCCATCGGGCCCCTTTGCGCTCTTTTGCCAGGGAATGACTGGCCCCGAAAAAGGTAGTTATGTTGATTTTCCCGGCGGCGATGACCGCAAGTCCAGATCCCGCCAATTGGACAGTCCGCGGGCCGCTATCGCTTGCGCGACCTAAAGACCACGGCGGGAAAGGCTAATCAGGTGAGTGATTATGCGGTCAGGATTATTAAAGCCATCTTGGCCTTGGCATAAAAATCTTCCAGAGAACTGAGCCTTTGAAAAGAGCGCCAAAGATAGCGGGGCCGAAAATAAAAACCAAGATTGGCCCGCCTGAGCAAGCGGTCTTTTTCAGCTTCGCTCAGGGTCGTGGTCCAACTCCGCCAGATAAAGCCCGGCGTGGGGCTTTTGGCATACTCCCGCGCATAATCCCCTAAAAAAGTCGGGTCTTTTATGGCCTGTTGATAAATCTCAGACCCGGGAAGGGGAAATAAGGAAAGGAAGGAGGCAAAATCCGGGTCCAACTCCATCATGAAGCGAATGGTTTGAAGCGCCTGTTCCCGGGTTTCTCCCGGGAATCCGATCATGAAAAAACCCACGGTGGAAATATGATGCTTTTTGGCCAGGGCAAATGCCCGGCGGCATTGCTCCGGCGTGATCCCTTTCTTGGTCCGGTCAAGTATCTCCTGGCTGGCCGATTCAACGCCAAGATTAACGCGTTCACACCCCGCCTCGGCCATTTTGGCGGCCATTTCCTCGTCAAACGGCGCCACCCGGCCCCGGCAACTCCAGGGCAGGTTTACTTTCCGGCGGATGATTTCATCGCAAAGGTCCAGGATCGCCGGTTTGGTGATATTGAAAACATCATCCCAGAAGTCAATCCACTGATAACCCATTTCCCGGCAAACCAGCATCTCGTCCACGATATTTTGGGGGGAGCGTTTTCGATGGATTCTATCTACTGTGCAGCAGAAGGTGCAAGAGAAAGGACAACCCCGGGCGGTGATCATGATCGCGGCTGGAGATAAACGGTCGGCGGCGAACCGGTGCTGGGTAAGCGAAAGGTCCGAGCGGTCCGGAAAGGGAAGCCGATCCAGGTTTTTCTCCACCGGCCGGGGCGGATTGCGGATGATTTTGCCCTCCTTTTTAAACCAGAGCCCCGGAATTTCCTCCAGATCCTGGCCCCGGGCAAGCCTGGTGGCCAACTCCAAGAGGGCGTCCTCGCCGTCGCCGATTACGATGGAGTCGATTTGCGCCTGCGCGAGGGTCTCTTCCGGATAGATCAGAAGATGCGCCCCGCCCACAACCACATGCGTCTCGGGCCGAATAGACTTGATCAATTTTGCGCAAGCCAAGTCCCAAGCTGCAACCTTGCTTTAGGCTCCCGATCCAGAACTCCCTTCGTTGGGAAGCTTCAGTTATTGCAATTTGGGAAAGGGAGGTTATCCTAAAATTTAGAACGAATTTCTGATATTTGAGGACTAGATGAAAATCCTGGCTTTGAATCCCAAAGATTTTTACTCGGGCTGGCCCGTGCAGAATGATTTTGGCCGGGAGTTTTGCCGCTGTTTCGCTCTCACTTTTCCCATCCTGAAACGACTGTTGCCGCCCGGGCACGAGATGCGGTTTTTGGACGGGTTTTTCGATCCGATCCCGATGAACAAATACCTGGAGCTGCTGCGCTGGCCGGAGCTGGTGGCCATGAACATCTCCGCCAGCTATAGTACGCTCAGTTATGCCATCGCCATTAAGCAGATCAAGCGGATCAATCCCCGCGCGAAGATTATCGCCGGCGGCCATCATGCCTATTTGTTCCGGAAGCGTTGGCTGCAGATGGGCGTGGATGTGATCGCCACCGGCGAAAGCGAGTTGATGTTCGCCCGGCTGGTCGAGCAGCTTGCCGGAAAGCAACAGTATGACCAGGTGCCGGGGGTGGCTTTTCTAGCGGACGGGCAGTATATGGAGACCGCGCCTCCTCCACAGATTCCAACGCTGGACGAGTCTCCGGAACCGGACCTGGATCTGATCAAGATTCCGCTGTATCGCAGCAATTATCTCCGGCCGGGAGGCGGCCTGCTCGGCTCGCTCGACCCGG
>CAIUDS010000355.1 GCA_903897985.1 uncultured delta proteobacterium | reverse complement strand
GCCATCCCTCCCAAGAGATCCTTAAGTTGGCTCACATCCGGGCCGTCAATCGAGGCATTGCCGGAATCGCCCCAGTAGTTGGCGCCGGACAAGGTAGGCTCGGCAATAATGGCGCTCGGGCAAAGAATTAACGAACTAAAAATTGCCCAAGCAATCCAGCCGCTTGGCCTCTTTCTTTCTGGATTTCTAATCGCATCCTCCCTATGCACAAGGCCAAAGATCCCTGATCAATTTGGCCTTCTGAAAAACCGAGGCGTATTCCTGATTCGATATTGGGCCTAATCTAAAGGTCTGTCAAATCTCCGAGAGGTTATGATGCCCAATTTGCTTTTGGGCCGGAAAGTAAGCTAGAGTATAAAAGCGGCTGGGAAAAATGATTCCTTTTTATACGGAAAAAGCGGACCAAGTGAGGAAACAGGCCCGGGAGTTCGGGGAGTGGCTGGGGCCGCGGGACCGGGTCCTGGAGGAAAGCAAGGAAATACCCGGAGAGATTTTGGCCGAGCTTTGGGAGCGCGGTTATTACGGCTATTTGATCCCGCGGGAGCTGGGCGGAGCAGGCGGGAGCCTGTTCGAGTTGGCGCTCATCCTGGAGGAACTTTCCAGCCGGAGCAGTTCGGTTTCGCTTTCGCTCTTGATCCAGGCGCTGGGCGTGAGCCTGCTTTCGCAGGAGCCGGAGGAGGAGAAGCGGAAGCGGCTTCTGGCCCGGGTGGTTAATGAGCGGAAGCTGTTGGCGTTCGCGCTGAGCGAGCCCGGGAGCGAAAGCTTTGAAACCCGGGCCGAGGTATCGGGAACGGGTTACAAGTTGAGCGGCCGGAAGGTTTATGTGAACCAGGCGCGGGAGGCCGACTGGGTCCTGGTCCTGGCCAAATTCGAGCAAGGCCTGGGCTTGGTCTTGACAGCGAAGGGTTCCGCGGGTATTATCGTCAGTAGAGAATTTACTAGGCATAGCGCATGCGGCCTGAGTTGGGGAGAAGTTCTTATCCAAGAAGCGGAAGTGGACCCCGAAAGCCTGATTGGAAAACCTGGAGACGGAGAGCGGATAACGGAGCGGTCGCTTTCGGCCGCGGCGGTTCTGGTGGCGGCCTCGGCGTTGGGGCTGCTTGAGGCGGTAATGAAAATGGAATGGGACGGCCATTTAGCAAAACCATGGAGCCGGGAAAGGCTGCAACAGGAAGCGCAGCCTGAACTAGAAGCCGGCCGGGCCTTATGCTTCCAATCGGGATACGGGTTGGACAAGCACTTGCCCGGGTCCGAGCGGGCCGCCCTGGCCGCAAAGGTCTTTTGCACGGAACTGGCCTGCAAATGGTTCTCCCGATTCACGGACCTGGCCGGCGCCCCCGGGATCAGCGCCGACGGGAACTTGAAACCATGGTCCGAATTCGCGGTTTTGCTTAGAACGCTCCTGGGTTCTAACGCTTTCTTAAGGGAAAGCTTGGCCGGGATGGAGTAGCTTGAATAAACCACACAAATCAGGCGCCCGGGGACATAGAACCAGAAACTTTTTGCATGGCTGCGCTTTTCGCTTGACAAGGTTTGCCAAAACGGGTAAAATTCTGAATTATCATACGAGGGAGGACGGCAATGCCTAAATGTGTAAAGGTTATTGTCTTTGTTATTTTAGTTTTTTCGTTCTTGGGAGTTAATGGCCAGACTCAGGATCTGTGCCTGCGGGTTGACATGAAGCCGGTGCTAAGCCTGGACCAGGTCCGGATGGCGGATTTGGTTGATTTTATTTGCGAATTGGCCGGGATCAAAAAGCTGCCGACCTGGCCCCCCGACATCTCGGGCATGACTCCGGAACAATACTACAAAATGGAAGTGAAAATGCTGGTTGATAATAGGTTTCCTCCGATCTTCCTCGAAATCGAGCCGGACCGCCTGGTGAACCGGAGGTTCTTTGCCTCTCTGATGTTCCAGATTGCGATGGAATCCGATGCCAAGGTAAAAGAGGACTGCAAGAACGCCACCACGGAAACCGAGCAATTTGACTGCCTGGTGCAGCATGACTGGATTTATTCGAAAGAGGGCAAGATTTATCGGGAGGAAATTTTATCCATACTTTGCGAAAAGAAGTCGAATTTGGAAAAACTGGTGCCGGTTCCGGAGATCCGGTCGCCGGAGATTTATCCCGAGGAATTTAAAGAGGGTATTCTTGAGACGCCGGCGAGTCCAACCGAGTGAGGTTCAAAAAATTATCAGTGCTTTGGGGGTAAGAAATGCGAGCGTATGAAAAGTGGGCTAGTCTAATGGTTATCCTGTTTGTGTTTGCTTTGGGGGTTCTCGACCGACCCGCCCAAGCCGCCAACTCCAAGTTCGTCCCCAAGCTGATGGTGGGCTATAATTACGACAACAATGTCGCCGCGGTGGACCCGGATTTGGTTGATCCCGTTGCCATGCAGTGGATCTCTTATCTGGTCGGGCTCGACGCCAGCTTCAAAACCCAATATTATCTCCTGCAATTGGGCGGCTCCGCGGGGTACGACCAATATATAAACTCTTCTTCGGAGCTTAAGAACCTTTGGGATGTCAATTACAGAAGATTTGATTACTATCATCTTGACCTCCATGGACTCTTTTCTTACACCCGGCCGAATTTTGCCATTGACCTCGCGGATGACCTGATAAGGAGCCGCCTGATTTCGGATATCTTTCAGACCGAGATCAGCGATTTTTCCGATCTCTATCTTTATACCGACAATGTGGCCTCGGCCCAGGTCCGTTTCCGCATTAAGGAGCCCCTCAGCTTCCTGTTCCGCTACGAATATGAGACCCTGGTTTATGAAAAGCCGCCCACCGACGACTTGGCCCAGCCCGCGGATTTGACCAGGCAATCCGGTTTTGGCAAGATTGCCTATGCCATAAATCCTCGGGCGGTAATCTCCCTCGACCTCCGGGCCGACCAATGGCTTTACGGCGACGAGATCGTCCCGGGATCCGGCGGCACCGAGACCAAGGTCGAGGTTGTTGACTATAACTATTACTATGCCCTGCTCACCTTCAGTTATAACCTCTCTCCCAAAACTTCCGTTGCGGCGAGCGGCGGCGCCCGCG
>CAIUDS010000354.1 GCA_903897985.1 uncultured delta proteobacterium | reverse complement strand
TGTTCATGACCTTTGCCTGGTACGGGCATCTCAAGAACATGAGCCACAAGCCCCTGATCTTCGCCATCCTGGCCTCCTGGGTCATTGCCTTTTTCGAATATGTCCTCTTCAAGGTCAATGTGAAAACCAATGTAAAGGTCAAGTGCCCGGGGTGCGGCCAAACCACCGAGATCCATCCCGAGCAGGCCGCGCCGGGCATGGATATGGATGTGCAATGCCCGTGCGGCAACACCGTCAAGCTCAAGCCCGAACATCTCCGCAAGATTGAAAAGGTCGAACAAAAAGTGGGATGGCTGGAGAAAATTTTCGGCAAGAAGAACGGGCCGCCCCATCCATAAATCAGTCCTTGGAATTCAAGAATTCCTGACTCCTAACTACTGATGCCTAAAGCTGCGGCGCGCTCTTTTGGCGCAAATATCCGCCCAGCAGGGCCGCGGGCAGGGTCAGGATCAGGGCGGCCGCCATATACCAGCCCGGGCTGGGCGCTTTGGCCATGCTGATCAAATCGCCGATGATCGTGAACATCAAACCCAAAACCCCGACACAACCGGCGTTGAGCAGTTCCGAGGCTTTTGCAATGGTCGCCGCGACATATCCCCCGATCATGGTCAAAAACAATCCCGAGGCAAAGCAGGTGATGAGGAAAGAAAACGAGCCCATCAGGCATTGCTGCAGCGCTTCGGCAGCAGCAGCCCCGGTCAGCCCGCCAGAAGAAACGCAATTAGCTGCGTAAATCGCGCTTACCATAAAGCCCACAACCATGGAACCGACAAAGTCAACGACCGCGCCGATGATGATCCCCTTCAGACTGATAACCCGTTCCTCTTCCATGCCCACCTCCGCTGCCATATTTTTTCAGCAATCGAGCTGCTTTGGTTCTCAAAATAAAATTTACCAGTGCGAACTCTTGCCGTCAAGCGCGGGGGAGTTGGGGGTTGGCAATTGCAAGCCCCTAAACCCAAACCTATAATGTCCGCATCTAATTTCTAAATTTTGGACGCAAGAGGAGGAACCCATGGCAAAGGCGAAATCGAAAGGACCGTTCTGTCAGAGTTGCGGCATGCCCATGGAAAAGCCGGCCCAGTTCGGCACGGACAAGAAGGGCTATCATGTCAATGATTATTGCACCTATTGTTTCTCGAAGGGAAAGTTCACCAACCCCAAGATCACCAAGGCGCAGATGCTTGACCGGATCTCGCCCATGCTCGCTCAGGAGATGAAAATCACCGAGGCCCGGGCCCGGACCATGGCCAAGAGCGTCCTGCCCAAGCTGAAACGGTGGAAATAAATTCGGGGGTTGGGGATTTGGGGTTGGGGGTTGGGAATTGCCAACCCTTCCCAATCATCCGAAGGACCAAGTCTTAACTTTTGGGCGATGGTGACACCGGGGTTGAATATTTCCTGAAGAATTCCGCAAGCTCCCGCCGATCGGTTTTGCCTGACGCGGTCTTGAAGATCAAGGCTTCAAAGCGCGCCTCCGGAGCCTCGAGCTCGAGGCCGTTCAGGCTCAGGAACACCATGGCGGAAACCGCGGCCACCCGCTTGTTGCCGTCAACAAAGGGATGATTCCGGACGAGGTGGAATAGATAAGCGGCCGCCATTTCAAAAAGGTCGCGGTGAAAATATGAGCCGGCCATTCCGGCCGCGGGCATGGCGAGCGCGGACTGCAAAAGCCCCAGGTCTCTGATTCCCGCGGAGCCGCCATAACGGCGGATTTGGTCCTCATGAATTTCCAGGACCTCGGCCAGCTCCAGAAAAATGGGGTTCAAGTTTCAACCGGCCAGGTGTTTGAGCATTTTGCCGTATCGAGCATTGGCCTTTTCGAGCGCGGCCGAGAATTTCTTTTTGCGCCGCGGGTCCCGCACCGGGGCGATGAAGAGCAGGTTGCCGTCGGTGGAGATTTCCAGCGGGGTTTCCGCGTCAATGTTCAGGAGTTCGAGCACCCCTTTGTCAATCACCAGGGCCAGTGAATTCCCGTGCCGGGTAAGTTTTTTGACCATGACCGGTCCTCCTTGGTTATACCTTGTATCTACATAGTAATACCAAATCCGGATTAGTCAAGGCGGTCCGGCCGCGCGTCGGATGGTTCATGCGCTGATTCGGCCCGGCCGCCTGGGAGAAATGCGGACCGAATTACGAAACTTTCGAACCTTGGCCCGTTGCGCCTCGACGGGCGGCCTGATTTTAGTATTTTAGTACTAGAATACTAAAATCAGGCTAAAACTCGCGACAAGCGGGGCGGAAGGTTGAGGTATCGCGCCTAAAGGCGCTCGCACATCCAGGCGGATGCGCGGCGCATTTGCATTTCCGCATGGGATTGGGATATAATTTTACCGGATGAATTGCCAGCAATCCAGTCAGGCCGGGGGTGGGCGCTGAAATGGATGTCATTTCTCTCGCCAACCTCCACAAAAACTTCGGGCGGCTCAAGGTCCTGCAAGGCCTCGACCTCAATGTCTCCGAGGGCGAAATCTTCGGCTTGATCGGCTTTTGCCCGTAATTAGGCATCGGGAGTTCGGAATTCGGGAAGCGCGGCCCCAGATCACACCCAATGCGCGCAATGCTTGCAACTAACTGTTTTTATTGCTCTTTTACCAAATCAAGGTCTTTCAGCCTCGAAATTTTAGATTATGCCATCATGAGAATTTTTCGAGATACTGCATTTTTTGCTTGACAAGCAATCCAGCTTCGGCGTAAAATTTGGAAAAGCATGATGAGGGGCATATTTTAGAGTCTTCAACTACAAGCGGGAAGCATCTTTTTTATCACAAACATCGGGAAAGGGGTGTGTGAATATGCTAATACTGGAAAAGACTCGTTTCGAATTTTTCTTGCTAGTTGATGAAAATACTAATGAACCGATAATTGTGACCAGGAAAGAGGCGTTAGAAATAAAAGCAAAAGCTCTTACAACCGGTAAACTATTGCAGGAACTTTATCGCCTTTTCGGAAATTCCCGAAAATGGAGAATAATTCTTGATAGAAATTTAGGAAGGGCCAATAGTCAATACAAAGAGAATATAGAACTCCTTTTGGTATCTTTTGCCACACTTTGTAATTAGGTTAAGGATGAATGAAGATTTATAGATACAATTAAAATTATAGGAGGAGGCAAAACATGAAAACTAAGGGAGTCATTTTTCTGGTGATGCTATCGTTAGCTTTAATGAGCGTTGATGCTGGATATGAGAAAAAGTCTAACGATTTAAGATCGCAGTGTGAGGATATTAATTCCAAACTGGAGAGAATCGAAACAGAGCATAATAATCTAAATAATTCGCTCACAAATATTGAAAATAAATATGGCGGGTTCCAGATTTACGGCGAAGTTATTCGTAAAGAGGTAGATGGCTCAATTATGGTATGGGGCAATGCCATACCTATTGACAAAGATTATCGCAGGATGGGATCGGTTGTTATGAGCAAAGGTAATTTGATGATATTGAATCCGGACATGAAAAAGCCCGAATATGGATTGGTTTATCGAGGGGTTCATTGGTATCTCGGAGAAAATGTTGGTTATAACGCCTATGGCAGCCAGGTTTCAGTATATGTTTATGGTGCCGTGCCAGCTGACATAAAAGCTAAAGTCGCATCAGAACAGGCAATAATTAACTCGCAGCTGAATGAGCTTAATGAAACATATAAACAACTACAAAAACAGAAGTCCAATACTTGGATGCAATATCGTAGTCTCAGATATTTAATGGCTTTAAATGGCACCTATCCAAATATATCAAGTGAAATTTCTTTAGTAGCATCGAATAGCTTGAAAAAGTCATTAGCCGACCTCCATCAATATAAAACATGGAAGGTCGGCCAGGAAATGCCTAGACAAGTAATTTTAACCGCTAAGACAGGAGGAATTATTACAGGAGATATTAAACTAGCCAATCTAGTAAAGGAGATCGCAGGCGTTAATACTGAAGAAGCTAATAAACTATTAAAAAGTCTGCCCGCAATTATTATTTCTGGAGTCAGCGCACAACAGGCTAATGAAATCAAGTATAAATTCGATGGGCTTGGCAAAATTACTATAAAACCAATAGATTTGCCGGATTCGCAGATATATACTACTATGTTGCAATTTAGATTAAGCGCTAGTAATTATTGTAAAGCGATTGATTTGGGCGAAACTGAGACCTTGATTACGATAAATGGGCAAAATCTTTGCTACACGCCTAGACAAAATAGCCATTCTTATAACGAGCAGGCAACCGTACCTTTATATCCGGATATAATCTGTGATGTGCAGAAAGCAAAAACCAGCTATGTTTTCCCCAAGGACGGAGTTATTATTATTTCTTATAATGGTCAAATAACAGACTTCATTTATTTAATTCGGCCTGATGTTATTGAATATTATTTTCCTCAAAAAGCAGGGCTAATAGCTAATGCCTTTTTACTGAAAAATGGAGCTGACTTTTTAGTAGAAGATTTGGCGTTCCTTGGGGGATGGTTAGAAGATACAGATTCTGCTCGCGGCCTTTCAATGGATTACCCAGAGCTAGGTATTATGAAACAATTTGAATCTGTAATACCAACTCATCTCATATTTGTGAGTGATGGTAAAATTGCATCCTTAATGGCTATTCACATTGGGCAAACTCAAATCGGCAGCAAGGCTTTTCTAAATGATTTTGTGAAAATGATACCTGCATTACGTTAAATAATTTGCAGGACCTCCAAAGAAGACTTACAAATGATAAAAACAATTTTATTATTTTAGAGATTTTGACTAATTCGTTCTAACAGGTTGTTGAAAAAGTCGAATTGTTGAATCCTTTTTCATCAAATTGCGTCTTAACATAAATTTGATTTAGAAGGAGGAGTTGAATGCGGGGCAAAGAAGACAGGCAGGCGAGCATGTTGGTTCTGATGAACCCG
>CAIUDS010000353.1 GCA_903897985.1 uncultured delta proteobacterium | reverse complement strand
GGCCTGGGAGATTTATCTGTTGCGCGAGCGTGGTCTTTCGGTGGAGGCTCGGGAGCAGAAGCTGGAGGCCTTCGAGCAGGAGGACAACCTGTCGGTGGCGCTGCGGGTGCTCAATGACCGGAAACTGGGGTTCGGTTTTTCCACGGACCTGCGGCCGGAGCCGATCGGCCGGCTGGTAAAGGAAATCTTCGAGCGCATGTCGGAATCCGATGCGGATCCCGATCTGGGGTTTCCGCGCGAGGGGGAGCCGGCGCCGGCCTTGCCGGAAATCCTTGACCCGAGTTTCCGGAAGCGGAGCGAAAAGGAAAAGATCGCCCGGGCGATGCTGATCGAAAAGAGCGCGCTGGAGGCCGATCGGAGGATCAAGCGGGTGCGGGAATGCGCGTATAATGAAGGCTCGAACGAAATCTGGATCCAGAACTCGTTCGGCCTCTCCCGCTCGGGGGTCTATACCCGTTACAGCGCGAGCGCGAGCGCGGTGGCCGAGCAGGGAGACGAGGCGCAAATCGCGGGCGAATTTGACTGGAGCTTCCGATATGATATGCTGGCGCCGGAGAAGGTGGGAAGGAGCGCCGGGGAGAAAGCCGCGGCCAAGCTGGGCGGAAAGCCCATCCCGAGCGTGAAGGCGCCGGTGATCCTGATCCCGGAAATCGCGGGCGGGTTCCTCTCCGTGCTGAGCCACGCCTTCAGCGGAGAGAACCTGGCCAAGAACAAGACCTGGCTCAAGAGCCGGGAAGGCCAAAAGATTTTCTCCGAGTGCGTGACCGTGATTGACGACGGACTGTTCGCGAAGGGGCCGGAATGCTTCCCGTTTGACGGCGAGGGGGCGGTTGCGAAGAGGAAAATCTTGCTCGAACGCGGCGTAATGAAAAATTTTATTTTCGACAGCTACTACGGGAGCCGGATGAAACGAGGCTCGAGCGGGAACGCCCGGCGGGAGGGGGTTGCCCAGCCGCCCGCGGTGGGGCCGAGCAATTTTTATCTGGCGCCCGGAAGCAAAAGCCCGGAGCAACTGCTCGCGGGGATCGGCTCGGGGTTCCGGGTGGAGGAAGTCCTGGGCATGCACACGGCGGACGCGATTTCGGGCGAATTCTCGGTGGGGGTCTCCGGCCATTGGATCCGGCGGGGGCGGCTCGAGGAACCGGTGAGCCGGGTGGCCGTGGCCGGGACTTTGCAGGATTTGTTCAGCCGGGTGCTCGAGGTCGGGAATGACCTCCGGTTCTACGGCGGCTGCGCCTCGCCCAGCCTGTTGATCGAGGCGATGGAAATAAGCGGGAGTTAGGAGAAGGAAATGAGGTTTAAAGCTGTGGGAGCAACCGACATCGGGCGGGTTCGGGAAGCGGACGAAGACGCCTTTATGATTGATGACGAGCGCCGGCTCTTTGTGGTTGCGGACGGCATGGGCGGCCACCAGGGCGGCGGCTTTGCGAGCACCAAGGCCCTGGAACTGGTGAGCGGGGAGACCCGGAAGCTGGAGCAGATGCAGGAAAACACGCAGCCGCTCCCGGTCGGGCCGGACCGGACCATCACCCAGATCCGGCTGCTCAAGAGCATCCAGCGCACCAACCAGGAACTGTATGATATTTCGCTGCGCGAGCCGCAACTGCGGGGAATGGGCACCACCCTCACCGCGCTGCAGTTCGATGAAAAATTCGCCAACCTCGCCCATATCGGGGACAGCCGGGCCTACTCGGTCCGGGAGGGCGCGCTCAGCCAGCTCAGCGAGGACCACTCCTGGGTCCAGGAACAGGTCAAGATGGGGATTCTGAATCCGGCCGAGGCCCGGAACCACCCGCTTAAAAATATCATCACCCGTTCCATCGGCCACGAGCGCGAAATCAAGGTGGACCTGGTCCGGACCGAATACCGCTTGGGCGACAAATACCTGCTTTGCACCGACGGCCTGACCAACATGGTGCCGGACGAGGAAATCTTGAAAACGGTTTTGGAAATGGAGCTTGAGGCCGCGGTCGCGCAGTTGATCAAGCGCGCCAATGAAGAG
>CAIUDS010000352.1 GCA_903897985.1 uncultured delta proteobacterium | reverse complement strand
GGGCCTGCTGGACAAGATGGAGTTCTGGATTTTGCCCTGCCTGAATCCGGATGGATATTTCAAGACCGTGGAAATGTATCAAAAGGGCGATCTCAATGGACACCGAAAGAACGCGGACGATGTTGATCTGAACCGCAACTTCCTACTGCCGCAGCCTCGCACCCTCAAGATCAACTGGGCCGGCTCCGCCAAAAAGGATAACCCCAACTACTACGGCCCGTTCCCGCTCAGCGAGCCCGAAACCCAATCCGTCAAGGCTTTCCTCGATAACCACGAAATTCTTGGCAGCATTAACTACCACAGCGTGCAGGGTGTGCTCTTCCCGGCCCGCTGCACCAAGGGCAAATGCGCGGGCCAGCACCGGGAAATGGGGAACGCCTATCAGTCGCGCCAGAAGAATGTGAAATATCTTTATGTGCGCTGGCCCAACTGGATTGACACCTTCACCGGCGAGATGGAGGACATGCAATATTGGTTCTATGGCACGCTCGCGATTGACATCGAACTGGGGAAAGCCGGCAAGAATCAGGCCGCGGCCAAGAAGGAACTGGGCGATAAAATCGGCTCGACCGATGTCAATGTTTATAAGGCCGGCTTCTGGACCTTCAACCCCATCAACCTCGATTACTGGGTCGAGAATGACCGCGATGCCACGTTGGCTGCGCTAGAAAAAGCGTTTGAGCTTACGCAAGGAAAGCCGATTGAGACGGATAAGCGTTGATCGCAATTATGAATTATGGATGATGAATTATAAAAGACCGGGCCGGATATGCTCGCTGCGGCCGCAAAACTCCAGGCCAAGCCCTCGAAGAGAATCGACTGGTATTATCTTGCAATCTCAGGAAATAGGTCCCGCGCTTGAGAAGTCCATTTGAAGGTCCGACTTTGCATCACTAAGATACAAGCGACCATTTGGTAGTTCCAACGGCCTTTGTGCTTTCAAATTTCCAATAGAATTAAAAATGTATGTGCCACCACTTTCTTCAATGTGCAACATGCCACTCACTTCAGGATATTTTTCAAAAAATGGCCTCTGTTCATTGAAGATGCATACTTTGGTTTCATTTAAATCCATGGCAACTTCAAAAGTGCAAAATACGGCGATAACATAAGGAAGTTCAAATTCTTTAGCTAAACTTTGGTATTTATCTGCCTTCTCGCAAAGGCGAGCATAAAGGCGATCATCACGGCTTATGTTTTCGTCCGGATGATAAGTCGCCACCAACCTAGTTTGCAATTGTTGATCAATTTTATTTTGGTTAATCGCATCAATGTGAAAGCTATATAGTTCCACTATTGCTTTCACGGTCATTTTGTCACCCACTACTGACCAATCAGGAGTCAGCTTCTTGGGGCCAATTTTCAAGCTATGTCTTGCTTTTAAACCGCAATGCTTAAGATAGGCGCCCAACATCAACTCTCTGAAAGTATTGGAACTTTGCAATTCCTTGTCAGGAGCGCCAGATAGTTGGTTAAATCTGCTTATGAATTTGGACCTATCATGCGGATGGACGCAATCCAAACACCGATTGATAAAAGTGTTTAGGCGCCCATTACCGGCAATCTGATGGATCATGTTCGATCTTGCGCCGGTAGGATCAAATCTTGGCTCCGGGCTTGAAGATCAGGACTGGGATGGAGGATTTGTGGGCGACTTTTTCGGCGACAGATCCGAGGAGGAAATGTTTGAGTTTGGAGCGGCCATGGGAGCCGATGATGATGAGGTCGGCTTTTTCGGTTTCGGCAAAGGACACGATTTCCTGGAAAGGGGTTCCGGTGAGGATACGGGTCTCGCATTCGAGGCCGGCGTCGCGGACCTGGTTCTGGAATTTGTCCAGCTGGTCCTGGGAGGAGTCCTTGAGTTGCTCAAGCAGGCCCGGCTCGATTATGATGGGCGCGCCAGCCTCGGGGCTGCCCAGGATTTCGCCGAGTTGCGCGCTGGGGATGGCATGGAGGAGAATGATCCCGGCGTTAAGGGCCTTGGCATAACCGGCCGCATACTTGACCAGGTCGGCGCTGAGTTCCGAGAAGTCGAGCGGGACCACGATCTTTTTCCCAAGCATAACCCCATTTTAGGTCACTTGCTTGTGTGGGTCAAGGCCCGGCGTTTGACAAGCGGGCGGGAAATCAAACATAATGGGATCAAAATAAGTATCTGGGGAGGAAGTTAGATGAAGAGTGTAAAGGGAAAAACGGTCCTGATCACGGGCGGCGCGCTGGGATT
>CAIUDS010000351.1 GCA_903897985.1 uncultured delta proteobacterium | reverse complement strand
GGCTGCTCGCGGTGCTGGCGGCTTCCCTGGCTTTGGCTTTGATCAACCCTTACGGATACCGCGGCGCGATCTTTCCGGTCCAGCTCTTCACCGAAATCTCTTCCTCCCAGAATCTCATCCGCCAATCCATCCTCGAATTCCGGAGCCCTTTTTCCCGCGACCTGCCTTGGTTTGACCGGGCCCCTTATATCGCCTTGCTGGTCTTTTCGGCGCTCATGGTCGCGGCCATGCTGCTCCGGCGGCAGGCGCATTTGATGGCGCTCATGCTCTGGGCCGTCTTTCTCTATCTATCCTTAAGCGCGGCCCGCAACATGGCCCTGTTCGCCCTGATCTGCGCGGGACCGCTCGCCTCGGCCTGGGCTGCATCCGGCGACCGCGAAATCCTCCGCTTCCCCGCGCTGCAAAAGCGGCTGGCCGGGTTTAGGCCCGTGGCGGCCCTGGTTATGCTGCTGCTCATGGTCCTGATCGCGCTGGACCTGGCCAGCAGCCGCTTCTTCATCCAGAACCGCTCGTTCTCGCGTTTCGGGATCGGCGCGCTCGAGACCGACTACCCGATCCGGGCCGCGGACACGCTCAAGCGGGTTTGCGCGGCCGCGGCCGAGCCGGTCCATTTGAAGATTTTCAGCGATTACAATTCCGGGTATTTGATCTGGGCGGGCTATCCGCAGTGGAAGGTCTATGTGGACCCGCGGCTGGAGGTCTACGGCGAGGAAATGATGAAGAATTTTTTCCGCGCCTCGACCGACGAGGAGGAGTTCAAGGCGCAAGACCGCAAATATGATTTTGACGCGGTGGTCCTGACCCTCGAGCCCCAGGTCAAAGACCTGGTTGCCAGGCTTTATCGCGATCCCAACTGGGTTCTGGTCCATCTGGACGGGTTCTGCGTGGTCCTGGTCAAAAACCGGCCGGGGTTTGCGCCGGGGCTCGGCGAATACCGGCTGGACCTGAAACCAGGCCTCGCGAGTCCGCTCCCCCGCAGCTTGGGCGGGCTTTGGCTGGTCCGGGAAAGATTGAACCGGGGCTCCACGCTCTTGTCCCTGGGCTATCCGGAACCGGCCTGGTTGGAATTGAAGGCCGGGCTTGAGCTGGAGCCGGAGAATATGCAGTTGAATTTTTTCGCGGGACTCGCCCTGAACATGATGCGGCGTTACCAGGAAGCGATCCCTTACCTGGACCGGGTGGCGGCGCATAATCCCGATGACATCCCGGACCGGAACGAGCAGGCCTGGGCTTATTTCGCGGTGGGCCGGGCCGAGGATGCCATTGCCATTTACCGGCAGGTTTTGGAAAGGCATCCGAAAGAAATCACCACTTGCATGAACCTGGCCCTGGCCTATGAAAACAGCCGGAGCGGCCTGGCGTATCCACAATGGCAAAGCTGCCGTCAAATTTATGAATCGGACCCGCAGGCCTATCAGGGGTTTTATCCGGGAATCGAGCAGGGGCTTTTGCGGACGCGGCGATGAAAGAAAAACCCGGGAAAGACCGGTTTTGGGGAGGGCTGTGCGCGATCGGAATAATCGCGCTGGCGTTCCTCATGAACTTCCACACCGTGGGCAACAACGACATGTTCTGGCATCTCAAGGCCGGGCAAATAATTTTCGAGACCCACCAGGTGCCGCATCAGGACTTGTTTTCCTTCACCGTGCCCGGCCGGGAATGGATTGACGCGCAATGGCTGTTTCAACTCGTCATCTATTTGCTTTACCGGGTTTCCGGATTTGCCGGCGTGATCATCATGGCCTCGCTCTTGTCCGCCCTGACCTGGTTCCTGATCCTGGCGCCCGCGTTAAACCCCCGCAAATATTTTTCGCTCAGCCTGCTCGCCTTGGTTTCCCTGCAGGCGGCCTCCGCACGATTCATTCACAGGCCCGAACTGTTAACCTGTTTTTTCCTCGCGCTCGAACTGTTCCTGATCCATAAATACCGGCGCGGGAAAAAAACCGCGCTCTATTTCCTCCCAGCCCTGCTTCTGTTCTGGGTGAACAGCCACGGTCTGTGGCCCCTCTACTTTGTCATCCTGGGAGCGTTTCTGGCCGAGGAAATCGTTGCCGTTTTGAATTTGCGGATCCCCGGCATGGCCCAAAGGAGTTCGCCGGTTCCGGCCCGGGCGTCCGCGATCCGGATAACCCTGATCCTGCTCGGCTCTCTTTCGGTAACCTTGTTGAATCCTTACGGACTCCGGGGGGCGCTGTTTCCCATCAGTCTGTTCACGGAAATTTCCTCCGCGAATGCCGCCAGCCTTTCCATCACCGACCTGCAAAGCCCGCTTTCCAGCGATTTTCCCTGGTTTGAGCGTCTGCCGTTCATAGCCCTGCTGGTTTTTTCAACGCTGATCGTCTTATTATTGCTGCGCAAGCGCCGCGCAAATTTGACAGCTTTATTGCTCTGGACCAGCTTCCTCTATCTCGCCCTCACCGCGGAGCGCAACACGGCCCTTTTGGCCATGATCGTGGCCGGCCCTTTGGCCGGCGCCCTGGCGGAAGCAAACGACAACGGAATTTTTCCGCTGCCTGCGCTCAGCCGGCGGCTTAAAGGGTTGCGACCCCTGGGCGCCGGGTTGGTCCTGCTCGCCATGGCTCTGATCGGGGCCGACCTGGTCACCAGCCGCTTCTATGTCCAGAACCGCGCCTTCACCCGCTTCGGGATCGGCGCGCTCGAGAGCGACTATCCGATCCGGGCCGCGGAAACCTTAAAGGCCGTGGCCGCCGCCTCGGGGGCACCCGCGCCTTTGAAGATTTTCAGCGATTTCAATTCCGGGTACCTGATCTGGGCGGGATACCCGGAGTGGAAGGTCTATTTTGATCCGCGGCTGGAGCTTTATGGCGAGGAAATGATAAGGAATTATTTTCGGGCTTCCACCGACTGGCGGTTCTTTGAGGAACAAGACCGCAAATATGATTTTGACGCGGTGGTGATAACGCCGGAGCAGTTTGTGAAGAATTTGATCGTGCATCTTTATCGCGATCCGGGTTGGGCCTTGGTCCACCTGGACGGGTTCAGCGTGGTTTTTGTGAAGGACAAGCCCGCGCTGAGGCCGGGCATAGGGCAATACCGGATAGACTTCCGGGAAGGGTTCGCGAGTCGGCTCCCGGCCGGCTTAAGCGGACCCGGGCTGGCCCGGGAAAGGCGGACCCGGGGGATGGTCATTTTCGCGCTGGGGGCGCCGGAGGCGGCTTTGGCGGAGTTGAAAGCCGGGCTCGTGTTGGACCCGGAAAATATTTCCATGAATTATTACGCGGGACTGGCGCTGAGCATGATGCGGCGTTACCAGGAGGCGATCCCTTACCTGGACCAGGTGGCGGCGCGGGATCCCGAGGACATCCCGAACCGGAACGAGCAGGCCTGGGCTTATTTTGCGACCGGCCGGACCGGGGATGCCATTGCAATCTACCGGCAGGTTTTGGAAAAGCATCCGCAAGAAATCACCACTTGCATGAACCTGGCGCTGGTCTATGAAAACAGCGGGAGCGGCCTGGCAAATCCGCAATGGCAAATCTGCAAGCAAATCTATGACTCGGCCCCGGCGACCTATCGGGCTTTTTATCCGGGGATCGAGCAGGGGCTGGAGCGGACGGGCAAGGCAAAGCCATAGACAAGAGAGAGCGCAATGAAAAAAGAGGGAGGCTCGATATGAAAATGATCAGGTGGGCCGGAGCGGTGGTTGCGATTTGGGTGGGCGCGGCCTTAAGCGCCCGGGCGGAAAGCGTTTCCATTCAAAGCCCGGGCCTGCGGGTGGAGGCCCGGGATAAACCCTTCAGCCTGCTCATCTCGGACCGCTCGGGAAGGATTTTGCTCGAAACCATCGGCGGGCTCCGGTTCACGACCGTTTCCGGACAGAAGGGTCCTTTTGACCGCGGGATTGAAGAAGCGTGGACTGAAGCCGGGGAGGTGATCAGCCTGAATGCGCCGGGAAACCGCATTCAAGCCGATCTCGCCGCCCGTCCCGGACAGCCGGTTCAAGCGCGGTTCCTCATCTTTTTCCTCAATGACCAATCGCTCCGGGTGGAAGCCGAAGTGGTGGGAAAGCCCGCGGTCAACCGCATCGCCCTCAAGTTCAAATCCGCTCCGGAGGACCGCTATTTTGGCATGGGCGAGCGCTTTAACTCGGCCGAACACCGCGGCGAGCGGGTCTATAACTGGACCCAGGAAGGATGTTTGATCAATTGTCAAAACACCTCGATGACCTATTTCCCGGTGCCGTTCTTTTTGAACCCCAAAGGCTACGGCTTTTTATTGGACGACAGTCATTACAGCGAATTCGATTTTGCCAAATCCGATCCCAAGATTCTGGAGCTATTCAATTGGAACCGCAAACTTGAGTTCATGATTTTCTACGGACCCCAGCCGCTCTCGGTGATCGAGGCCTACACCAATTTCACCGGCCGCGTTTCCGTGCCCCCGCCTTGGGCGTTCGGGACCTGGGTCGCGGCCACCGCGGCCAAGCTGCAAGGCACTTCGAGCGGGCCTGAGCATGTTCGCAAGGTTGCGCGCGATTGCCGCGAAAACCATATCCCTTGCAGCGCGGTCTGGTCGGAGGACTGGGCTTGGACGAATCCGGTGACCATGATCTATTCCAACGGCATCCAGTGGGACCTTAACCGGCAACGCTATCCGGATTATGAGCGGCTGGCCGGCGAGCTTCATCAAGACGGATTCAAGTTCCTGTCCTATTTCGCGCCTTACCTGGGAGCGGGCAGCCCGGCTTTCCAGCAGGCGGCTGACCAAGGCTATCTGGCCAAGGCGCAAGGCGGAGGCCCGGCCGAGTTCCGCTGGCTTTTGCCCAAGGTGGGCGAGCCGGACCTGACCAATCCCCAGGCGCGCGAGTGGTGGGAGAAAACTTTTTTCTGGAAAGCGGTGGACTACGGCGTGGACGGGTGGATGCATGACTTTTCGGAATACACCCCGGTCGAGGCGCAATTTTCCGACGGGAGAGACGGCTGGGCCGTGCACAACGATTACCCGCGGCTCTGGGCCATGACCGCGCGGGAGTTCTGGGACCGGGCGCGGCCGGACGGGGACTATGTGTTTTTCATGCGCGCGGGCTGGACCGGGAGCTGGAAATACGCGCCGGTGATGTGGACGGGGGACCAGAGCACGAACTGGGGAAAGGCGGACGGGCTGGCCTCGGTGATCCCGGGCGTGAACTCGGCCGGGATCAGCGGAGCTCCCATCGCGGCCACGGACATCGCCGGGTATCATTGCGTCACCACCCCGGCCACGGACAAGGAGCTGTTCTTCCGCTGGACCCAGCTCGGCGCCCTGCTTCCGGTCATGCGCACCCACGAATCCTCCGGCTGCCCCAACAACTGGCTCTTCAATTCCGACCGCGAAACGCTTTTGCTTTTCAAAAAATACGCCGCGCTCCACACCAGCCTCTTTCCCTATCTTTACACCCTGGCTTATGAGTCCGCGGCCAAGGGCTGGCCCATGGTCCGCCACCTGATGCTCCAATATCCGGACGACCCCGGCTCCTTGCAAGAGGAATACGAATTTATGCTGGGGGACCGCATCCTGGTCGCGCCGGTGATCGAGAACCGGGCGCGCGAGCGCGAGGTCTATTTCCCGCCCGGGGAATGGGTGAGCTGGTGGGATGGGAAACATTATAAAGGGTGTGCGGACAAGAGTGTCCGCACCACGAATGCCTGCGGCCCCACAAGAGTGCCTGCCCCCCTGGAGCAGATCCCGCTCTTTGTGAAAAACGGCACGCTGGTCCCGCTCTTCGATTCCCGGATTGACACGCTGGCAAAGGAGAGCCGGCCGGACCTGAACGGATGGGATGACGCGAACCAGACGATCAAGGTTTTATTTTTCGGCGAGGGCAAGGATGATTATGTCCTCTGGGACGGCACCGCGTTCCATTGCGAGAGCGCGGGCAAAAGCTGCCAAGCGAGCAAAGGCCCGGAGCGGAAATATAGTTTTGAGTTCAGATGATTTTCCGAAAAGGATAAAGGAGCGGGAAGGATGAAGGGAAAAATTTTATTGGCGCTGGCGGCGCTGCTGCTGGCAGGAACCGGTCGGTTGGGCGCGAGAGAAACGGAGCCGAGGCTCTTCATCATTGATGACGATGTGGGCATGATGAAGGCGATGGTCTGGAAGGCCGGCAGTTTCGAGTATCCCTTCCTCAAAATCACGGACCCGGACGGCGGCCTGGAAATGCTCTACGCGCTGCGCGAGCCCAAGATCAAGGTGCTTGGGATCACCTGCGCCATGGGCTGCTCGACCACCGATGTGTGCATGGCCTCGGTACAAAAAATATTGGAGTTGACCGGCCGGACCGAGGTCCCGCTCATGCGCGGCGCGAGCACGCCCAAGGATTTGGGCAAGGAAACCGCGGCCGCGCGGTTCATCATTGACACGGTGATGAAGAACCCGGGCCGGGTCGAGATCATCGCCACGGCGCCGCTCACCAACATCGCCACGGCCATGATGCTGGAGCCGGAGCTGCCGAAAAATTGGAAGGCGCTGCACCTGGCCACCGGCGAGTTCTGGGGGGCGCTGGGGGAATTTTCCGACGGGGCGAAATTCGGCCGGGCCGCGGGCTATCGGGACATGAACATCAATGTGGATGTGGCCGCGGTCCGATATGTGCTCGAGCACGGCGGCGACAAAGTTTTCATCTACCCCAACGAAATCATGGACCAGGCTTTCCTCACCCGGGCCGACCTGAAAACAATCAAACAGGCGGGCACCCCGCTCTCGAAATGGGTGGCCTCGGAATTAGCGCCCATGGCCGCGATTGAATCCCTGGTCATGCGCGGGTTCGCGCTCCACGGCGTGATCGGCGCCGCGGTGGCGATAGATCCCGAACTGGCCGAGCCGCCGACGCTGCTCCGCATTAAACTCGCGGAGCGCAAGCGGGGCGGGTATTACTTTGCGATCAGCGACGACAAGAACCTGCCGGCCTATCCGGTCTATGGGAAACTGCGCGACGCTCAAGCCCTGGAGCAACGGGTGGTGGAAAGGAGCCGCTGAAGGCGAGGAGAAAATTCCTCTGCCCCGGTCCTCGCCGGACGCGGAGTTGCCGCGGAGGAATCGTTAACGGGGTCAGATGATTCCGAGCTTCTGGAGCTTGATTCCGTGGATCATGCTGCCCTTGAATTTGAGCTTGCCGGTCATGAAGGCGCGCTGGCCCGAGAGTTCCCCGTTCACCAGCCGCACAAAATCGGCGTCCTTCATCTTCAAGCTGATCGTCGGGGCCTCGATCACGCCGGTCGCAATCACGGCCTTGGCGTCTTTGATGGTCAGGTTCCAGTCCCCGCCCGCGTCGCCGGTGATGTTGAACTGAATGGTCATATTGATGTCGCCGCACTTCTCCGGGGTCAACTTTCCGGGCAAGACCACCTCAATGAATTCCTTTGCCGAACTTACTGCCATTTTTTTACCCTCCAGTTTTTAAATTTTTCTATTTCTGCCCTTTATCCATTTAACATATTTCTGTTGGCGGTCAAAAGAGGAACATCAAATTTGGTGAAATCTTCATCATGAGTCAAGAGCATCAAGCCGTTGGATTTGCAAATCTCAGCCAGGATCAAATCATTAAAATCCGGGTATTCGCGCTCCAATTCGGATAACAGGCCCATCCGGTTCATTTTTTCAAAGCAGGTGTCCAGGCATTTGCAATCCTTGAATATCCGGTTGAGGTCCGCGACGATCGCTTTGGCGATTGGCCCGAAAGCCGCGCTTTTTCGGAAAGACTTGAACCCTTCTCCTTTTGCGTTCGGATTTTTTATTTGGAATTCCATTCGGGAATACCTGTTCACGAACTCCGAAACAATCAGGACATCCACAAAGATCGAGCTCTTCGCCGCCAGAATTTTCTTGAAAGCCGCTGAATATTGCCTGGTTTTGCGGTCCTTTGGATCCGCTTGAGGGCCGTAACCATAGAGCCAAATATTGGCATCAACCAGAATTTTATCGTTGCCGGAGAAAGCATGTTTTTCTACGGAGACCGGCTTACTTTTCATTTCCTTCACCCAGTCCGGCGTTCCTGGCTCTTTTTATCCGCTCCGGGTCTTTAAAGTATTGCTTGGCCGTGTCCACCACTCTTTTCAGCAAAACCAAATCTTCTTGCGCCATTTCGGAAACTTTAAGGCTTTTGCGGATTTTGGACTCGGAAAAATTTCCGTAAAGCTGGCCGATGGCCGCGTTAAGAAAGGCAGAGGTGAGACTCTGAACATTGGCAAAGCTGAGATCAACCTCAAGCCTCTTGGCCAAGGCCTTGGCGATTTGCTCATAGACTTTTTGGCCGTCGCCAGAAGCCACGCAGAGCGGGCTGCCGACAACCTCATACACTTTGATTATCACCGTATCCGCCACAATGCCCTCCCTAAAGCTAGAATATTTTCTCCGACTTAATCTCGGAAGTCAAGTAGTAGGCGCTGGTGTCTGCGGTGTTCAGCTCAATATTCACCACCGTCCCCGGAAAAGGCAATTCCAGATGTCTCAAAGTTTTGCGATTCTGTCTTAATTCCCAATAGCCTTGCCCGGAAGCAATTATTATGCTCCCGTTATTTTTCCGGACAAATTCTTGAAGCAATTTTAGGCCTAACCCTCCCGGCACCGGGCCGCTTTTGGTTGTGTTGGTGCCGGTCATACCAATGGCGCATATCAATTTCAATTGGTTCGCCCGAAATCTTTTCGAGAGAATCCTCCAACTCCACCAATCTGGAAAAGCCTTGGTAATTGCTTCTAATATCACTTAAGGAGATTTTCATATTTCCCCCTCAATAACGCCAATTATGATTATAGATCAAGTGTTGCCAAATCCTCAAACTCCGCCCCAACAATCTTGGGATCGCTAGTAGCTGGGAATCTGATCCAGACCTTGCCTTTGCGCTTGCCGGGCAGGTTCAGTTCGAGCGAATATTTCGAGCCGTCCCCCGATTTCGTGATCCGGGCGCCTTGCGCGCCCAAGCCGAGATGAAAATCCAGGCCGATGATCCGCGGCTCCGGCCCCGCCTCGGTCAAAGCGAAATACCGGACCGAGTGCGGCGCGATTTTTCCCAGTTCGATTTTTCCCTCCACCTGCCCGTGATCTTGCCAGGTCCAGCTTTCGAACAAATGATATTTTTTGTTCAGACCATAGCGGAACAAATTGATCCGGCAGGGTTTTTCCTCTTCCGTCCAATTGGCCAGGGCCAGCAAACTCATCGGCTCGCCGGCTTGGAAAAACTGCTCCGGGAATTC
>CAIUDS010000350.1 GCA_903897985.1 uncultured delta proteobacterium | reverse complement strand
GTCGAAGCATTTGCGGGGGGACTTGAACCTCGCCTTCCCCTCCGCGGAGATCGCGGTGATGGGCCCGGAGGCCGCGGTGAATGTGGTGTTCAAGAGCGAGCTCGAAGCCGCGTCCGACCCGGAAAAGCGCCGCGCGGAATTGATCGCGGAATACCGCGGGAAATTCGCGAGCCCGTATCAGACCGCGGAACTGGGGCATATTGACGAGGTGATTGACCCGGAGCAAACCCGGGCGCGACTTTACCAGGGCCTCCAGATGCTGCTCAACAAAAACGATCGCAACCCCAAAAAGAAACATCCCAATCCGCCGCTTTGATCCGCCGGCGGCAAATGCCTCCCTCCGGCGGGGCGGGATCAGCGTTTGAGGGAGTGGCGGGAAAAGGTTCCGCCCGGGACCCGACTCCGATCCGGAAATTCCTGATTTGGCCAAGAGCGAGGAACAGCCTAAAAATTCAATTTGCGCGGCCCGCCGCTTTGGGCTAAAATTTTTCACTTAGACATGAAGATAAACTGGCTCGGCATTTTTTCCAGATTAAAGGCATCATTCCTGGGCCGGGGCAGGACCGTTGCCACCGATTCCCTGAGCATTTTTTCCTTTGACCTGATCGGCTTGGCGTTCGGTTTAGCCAACAGCATTTTGCTCGCCCGCTTTTTCGGGCCCCAGGGCAGGGGAATTATTTCCATGGTGGTCCTGGTGCCGACCATACTCTACAGTTTTTCCGATGTGGGGCTGAGCCAGTCCGCCACCTTTTTAGTCTCCCGCAACAAGGACCAGGCAAAATCATTCCTGTTTTCGATCTTGCTCTTGTCCGCCGTCTTCAGCGGAATCCTGGTCCTGGGAGCGTTCTTAAGCTTTGATTACTGGCATAAATGGTACCAGAACTACCCCGCGGAACTGTTCCTGCTCGCGCTCCCCAGCGCCTGCTTCATGCTCTCGCTGATGATTTCCCGCTATTATTTCCTCGGACTGCAGGAGATCTTTTTCTTCGGCATGATCAACATTTCCCAGGCCCTGGGAAACCTGATCGTAATCCTGGTCACCGGACTGGCTCTGAATAATAATCTTCACTGGTACATTGTGATGTTCCTCGGAAACCTGCTCCTCAACCAGGCCCTGGTCTTGATTTTCGTTTCCCAACGCATGCCCGGCTCGGCAAAAAAGACCGCGCTGATCCTGAAGCCGATCCTCAAATACGGGATCCGCATGTATCCCGCCAATATCATGTTCATCCTGCGCGTCCGCATTGACCAGTTCATCCTCGGCTACTACCTGGAGCCCGGCCTGCTCGGCATTTACACCATTGCGGTGTTCATGAGCGAAAACCTCCTGCGCTTTCCGGCTTCCGTGCAGGAATCGCTTTTTCCGAAGATCAGTTCCAGCGCGGGCGAGGATAAATACCAAATCGTGGCCAGAGCTGTGAAAATGACTTTCCTGCTCGCGGTCTTGCTCTCCCTGGTCGTGACCGCGGCGGGATATCCCTTGATTTGGATCCTGTTCGGGAAAAAATTCCTGCCCGCTTACCCGGCCCTGGTGGTCTTGTTGCTGGTCAGCGTATTCGACAGCGTCTGGAAGATCGTGAGCATCTTTTTTGTCGCCACCGAGCGGCCCGGACTGGTATCTTTCTTCTCTTTCATCTCCGTCCTGGCCAATGTTTTTTTCAGCT
>CAIUDS010000349.1 GCA_903897985.1 uncultured delta proteobacterium | reverse complement strand
CCTGAAAACTTTTCTGAGCGGCTTGTCAACTTCAACTTATCGTCTGCAAATTCGATAAATGTCCTGATTCTTTGTTGGCCGTCGACTATCTCGCGGATACTTTCTTGTGTTTTAGGATTAATTTTAACTCTTAGATAAATTTTAGGAATAGGTAACTCGTTAAGTATAGTATCAATTAAAAACGTCTTTCCAGCAACTGTCCAAACGGAATGTCTTTGAAAAGTATCATTAATTATGAGCGTACTTTCGCGGAACCATTTGATGATATCAGAGACTTGCAAGGAAAGTAATTTTGAGGTAGCCATTCCTTATCCTTTTCAATCAATAGTGGGGAGTCAAAGCTCCACACAACACATAGGAAACCCCACCTTCCAGTTCCGGTTCTTCAATTCATCGCCCCTGATTCTTGCTCTCTTTTTAGCAAAGGCCCTTGGCCTTGTCAAGTTCGGGATAGGAGGTGTCATGGTGGCAAGGTGTCATGGTGTCAGGGTTCGGAATCCGGCGGTTTGGGGGGCAACTCGAGGCGGTCCAGCAATTCGAGCAACTTCGGAATTCTCTCGGTCGCCACGATCCAGAGCCGATCTTGTTTGATTTCCCCATATTCATGGGCGAGGACGTTGCGTTGGGCGATGATCCCGCGCCATGAAATCTCGGGATGGGCCTCCTTGAAGGCGGGAGAAACATGCCGGGCCGCTTCTCCCACGACCTCGACCGCTCGCTCCACGGCCAGTTGCAGTTTGCGATCTTTCAGATAAAGGGCATAAGCAAGATCTTTGGTGATTTGGCCGATTAACCTGGAATATTCGAGCATGTCCCAGAGGAGCGCCGCATCCCGCTCATCAGGCCGCATAAAGCACCTGCCGGGAGGTTAAAATGGAATGTCGGCGATAAGGGTTGTGCAAGCTCTCTTTTTCCACCAGGTCCACGTCCCGGCCGAAAATGGCCTTCAGCTCGTCGGTCATATCGGCCCATTCAAAATAGCTCCAGGGCGCGTCCGGCTCGAAACTGACCAGCACGTCCACGTCGCTTTCGGGGCCAAAGTCCTCGCGCAGGACCGAGCCGAAAATGGAGAATTCGCGGACTTTCCACTTGCGGCAGAAGGCGATAATTTGCGCCGGGTCAACTGGAATGGGCGGATTCATTTACGATTACCGAACTCCTGATATTCCATTCTACATGGTGGCTACGGTCAAGTCAATTTGCGATGGCGTCCCGCGACCGACCTGCCTTCGCCCGCCATAGCGGGCTTCGCGCAGGCGGGAGAGCGGTCGCGGCAACATTCTGATCCTGACCTAACGTAGGGGCGGGTTTGAAACCCGCCCCTACCGCCGGAACGTCCTAACAATCAAAATAGAGCGCAAACTCCCAGGGCGTTGGCCGCATCCGGACCGGATTCAATTCATTGTATGTTGATCCCGCCTTGCCTCTGTGCTCTCCGTGTCTCTGTGGTGAGATCTTCCTCTTCTTCCTTAACAATCAAAGTAAAGCGCAAACTCCCAAGGAGT
>CAIUDS010000348.1 GCA_903897985.1 uncultured delta proteobacterium | reverse complement strand
CCTGGTCATCATCGCCCTGGCCTTTGTGCTGGAAATCTACCTCGGCCGCTTCATCCAGGGCCAGCCCGGTTTCACTTTCCTCTCTTCAACCATGTTCTTCGCCTTCTGGAACATCGTCCTGCTCCTCGCCCTGGTCGTCATCTTTCTCGTGGTCCGCAACCTGGTCAAGCTCCTGTTCGAGCGCCGCCGCGGCGTGTTCGGCGCCCATCTCCGCACCCAACTCGTGATCGCATTCATGTTCCTCAGCATCCTCCCCGGCGGAATCCTGTTCGGGTTCAGCGTCTTCTTCATCTCGTCCTCGATCGAGCGCTGGTTCGACCCCGCGGTGGTCAATGTTTTCGCCACCTCCAAGGAGGTGGTCAACAACACCTACCAAATGGTGGGCGAGAACATGCTCCACTGCGCGCGGCAACTCTCGCTGCGGATTACGGAGGACCGCATGCTCTCGAGCGGCGAGTTGGGGGCGCTCCAGAAATTCGTGGAGCAGAAGCAGCAGGAATACCCGCTGGACGAGATCGCGGTCTATTCCGGACAGGCCGAACAAATCTACCGCGCCAGCGGAGAAAAAGTTTTCGCGGCCGGCCCGGGCAAAAGCGTGATCGAGAAAGCCTTGGGCGGATACGAGGGATATTTTCCCGAGTCCTCCGGCGAGGGCGACCTGGTCCGGGGGGTCATGCCGATCTGGTCGAGTTGGGAGGAAAAGCGGGATGTGGTGGGGGCCGTGGTGGTGACCCAGTATCTGAGCGGGGGCCTCTCCCGCCAACTCGACAAGAGCTTGACCTCGTTCAAGGACTACCAGGCCCTCAAGCAAAAGGAGCTCCCCATCCGCCGCCAGCATTTCCTCCTGCTCGCGCTCGTCACCCTCACCGTCCTGTTCCTCGCCGTCTGGTTCGGCTTCTACATCGCCAAGGGCATCACCATCCCCATCCAGCTTTTGGCCGAGGGCACCCAGGAGGTGGCCAGCGGAAACCTCGATTACCGGATCGAGATGGAGGCCTCGGACGAGATCGGCGTGCTGGTCAAGTCCTTCAACAAGATGACCGAGGATTTGAAACGGAGCTCGCGCGAGTTGGACCAGCGGCGCGTCTATATCGAGACCGTGCTGGCCAACATAGATTACGGCGTGATCGCGACCGACCCGTTTGGAAAAATCCTCGCGGTGAACCAGCCCGCGCTCTTGATCCTGGCCAAGAAGAGGGAGGAACTGGTGGACAGCTACATCTCGGGCGCGCTCCCGGGCGATTTGGGCAAGACCGTCTCGGAAATGGACGCCGAGCTCGCGAAAACCGACCGCCACACCGAGGTCCGGGAGGTCTTTCACCGGACCGAGCACAAGCAGGCCTATCTGCGCGTCTCGCTCAGTCGGATGAAGGCCGGCTCGGGCGAACTCCTGGGCAAGGTGCTCCTGATTGACGACCTGACCGACCTGGTGCGGGCGCAGCGGTCACTGGCCTGGCGCGAGGTCGCGCGTCGGATCGCCCACGAGATCAAGAACCCGCTCACGCCCATCCAGCTCTCGGCGCAGCGGCTCTACCGCAAATACGAGTCGGCTCTGGGCGGCGAGTCGGATGTGCTCAAGGAATGCACGAACACCATCGCGCGTCAGGTCGAGGAGATCAAGCGGCTGGTGGACGAGTTTTCCAGCTACGCGCGTTTTCCGGGGCTCAAGCTGGAGCCGGCCTCTTTGAACCAGGTGATGGACGAGGTGGTGGCGCTCTACCGCGAGGGCAATCCGGAGGTGGAATTCAAGCTCGAGCTGGACGGCGCGTTGACCGCGTTCGAGTTTGACCGGGACCAGATCAAGCGCTCGATCATCAACCTGGTGGACAACGCGGTCAAGAGCCTGGACGCCAAAGCCGGCCTGGTCCTGGTCAAGACCGTGAACTTGCCCGATTCGCTTTCCGCCCGCATAATTATCTCCGACAACGGCAAGGGCATTCCGCCGGAAGAGCGCGAGCGGATTTTCGAGCCGTATTACTCGACTCGGCCGCAGGGGACCGGGCTGGGGCTGGCGATCGTGCAGCGGGTGATCAACGACCATTACGGCATCATCCGGGTGGAACCCAACTCGCCGCAGGGCACCGTGTTCATCATTGACCTGCCCACCCGCAGCCGGGACCCGCAAGCGGCCGGGAAAGGAAATGGAAGTTGATGGCTCGGAAAAAGCCGAAAATATTATTGATTGATGATGAGGTGAGCATCCTGACCAGCCTGTCGCCGGCCCTGGAGGAGGAGGGTTTTGCGGTCAAGACCGGGAAGAGCGCGGAGGAAGCGCTTTCGATTTTGGAGCGGGACAGTTTTGACTGCCTGATGCTGGACATCTGGCTGCCGGGCAAGGACGGGCTGGAACTGTTGAAGATGGTCCGGGAGCGCTGGCCGGAACTCGCGGTGATCATGATCTCCGGCCACGGCACCATCGAGACCGCGGTCCGGGCCACCAAACTGGGCGCGTTCGATTTCCTCGAAAAACCGCTCAACCTGGAAAAAGTCATCCTCACCATCCGGCACGCCCTGGACCTCTCCCGGCTCAGCCGCGAGTATCAGCGGCTGCAGACGGAGGTGGTCGGGGAGGAAGAGTTGATCGGGGAGAGCGAAGCTATCCGCAAGATCAAGGAGACCATGGAGAAGGTTGCGCCGTCGGAGGGTTGGGTCTTGATCACGGGCGAGAACGGGACGGGCAAGGAAGTGGCGGGCAAGATGCTTCACCGCAAGAGCCTGCGGAAGGACGGGCCGTTCATCGCGGTGAATTGCGCGGCGATCCCGGAGGAGTTGATCGAGAGCGAGTTGTTCGGATACGAGAAGGGGGCGTTCACCGGCGCGGAGGGCCGGCGGCTGGGACGGTTCGAACTGGCGGACGGCGGGACCATTTTCTTCGACGAGATCGGGGACATGAGCCTGGCCACCCAGGCCAAGGTCTTGCGCGCGCTGCAAGAGCAGGAATTCCAGCGCCTGGGCGCCAGCGACACCGTGCGGGTGGACCTGCGGGTGATCGCGGCGACCAACAAGAACCTGGAAGCGGAACTGAAAGCGGGGAGGTTCCGGGAAGACCTCTATTACCGGCTGAATGTGATCCCGATTTACCTGCCGCCGCTGCGGGAGCGGAAGGAAGACCTGCCCCTGCTGGTCAATCATTTTTTTCAGGCCTTCTGCGACCGGAACCGGCTGCGGGTCAAGCGCATTCATCCGCAGGTGGTCGAGGCGCTCAAACAATATCCCTGGCCCGGCAATGTGCGCGAGCTCAAAAATATCATCGAGCGCATGCTCATCCTCTCCAGCGGCGAGGCGGTCACGCTCAAGGACCTCCCGCCCGGGATCATGATGGGCGAAAAGGATGCCGGGGTCAATGTTTTTCCCCCCTCCCAACTGAAAGACGCCCGCAAAATCTTTGAAAAACAGTTCATCCTGAGACAGTTGATCGAGCTTAATTACGATATTCCCGCGGCCGCGGATTCCCTCGGCCTCGACCGCACCACCCTCTACCGCAAACTGAAACAGCTTGGGATCAACCTGGAGGAGGTTGGGAAGGAAAAAGCCCCTGAAACCAAGGGGTCTTCCTGAAGATCAGGGCCAAAGTGAAGAAAATTCCGGCGATAAAAAATCCCAGGTTCTTGAACAGCCCGATCCGGAAACTCGCCGGATGATATCTGAATTTCAAGTTGTGACTGCCCGCGGGCACATAAACCGCGCGGAAATAATAATTGGCCGGATAAATTTTTTCCTCCCCGCCGTCCAGCAAAGCCTCCCAGCCGCAAATAAAACTGTCGGTCATGATCAGCCAGGCCGGCTCTGCAAAACTCAGCTCCAGTTCCACCAGGTCGGTCTCATCCCGCAATAAACGGATCTGATCCCGGGGCGCCGGATCGGACGGATTCGGTTCCAGGCCGGGCGTCGGATTTTTCCCGGCCAGAAATATTTTTTCCGGGGAAAATTGCCCCTGCCGGATCAGTTCCAGCGACCGGTCCTGGTCCGGAACCCATTCCACATTGCGGGCCGGGAAAAATCTCGGGACCGCAAAGGGCCGCTCGTAAAGGAACGGGCCCGAGTCATCGAGCAAACGATAATTCGGATCGGTCGGGCCGGTCCTTTCCAGCGACCCGAATAGCGCGAAGTCCTGAAGGTTGTTGGCCTGGGGCCCGGCCAGGGTGGCCAGCTCGAGCGCGGCCGGCTCGGAAACTTGCAAATGGTATTCCTTCCAGCCCGACCGCGCGGCCTCGGCCGCGGGCAGGAACCGGTAAAAGAGCAGACGCGACCCCGAATCCGTCCGGGCCCGGATCAAATACTCGGCGCCGTCCGATTTAGAATCCGCCGCGGCGAGCAGGCCGATTTCAAAGACCAGCTGGCCGGCCGGGATTTTTTCAAGAGCGCGGAGGCGGGCGGGCGGGTGGAGCAGGATGCCGTTGCGGGTCTTGGGTTCAAGCCGGTAACGGGTTTGCGACAGATAGCGCGGGCCGGGCGCGAGCAGGGCTCCGGCTCGGAATTGCTCGAGCAGGGACTCGGCTCCCAGACGCCGGCTGGTGAGGAGATATTTGAACAGCAGGTCCTGGCCCCGGGCCGGAATCCGCTCCAACTCGAGCGGGAGATAGAATCGGCCGTTTTGCAGAAAGGCGTCCACGGCTTGCTCCTGGCTCTCCCAATGGTTGAGCGTGGAGAAAAACCGGTAATACTCGCGGGGCAGGAGCGTGGCTCCGTCGCGCAGGTCGCGCAGCCCCCAGAGGGAAGCGGTGTTGGGCGGGAGGATGGCCTTGTCCGGGCTGTAAAAACGATATTGATGGGTGTCCAGCTTGACCCGGTCCAAAAAGGCGGGCTTTTGAATTTTAAAGGCCTCGGGCCCATAAAAGGGGGCGATCAGGACAAAGCAAAGGAATAGTTCTGCGGAGGCAAAAACGGAAACGATCCCGGCCAGGACCTTTCCGGATAAGTGCCGGCGCGAAAGGTGGAGCAGGCAGAGGCCGGCCAGGGAAAGCATCAGCAGACCTATGGGCATAAATGCGGGCGGGCTTGAAAACACGGTTTCGCGGAACCGGACCAGATGGGCGGCCAGCCACAGCATCAGCGCGGCCAGAATCAGGAAATAGATTTTAAGATTTTGGCCTTTCCTTATTTGCTCGAGCCCGAACCCGGCTAGGATGCAGACCAGGAGCGCCAGGATGGGCTGGAAATAGCGGAAATTCTGGAGACGGTTGACAAAGGGCAGGGCGAGAAACCAGTTGAACCCGGGGATGCCGAACAACAGGCCGAGCATGAGGATGGTGAAGAACCAGAAGAAGGCGAGGGTACCGCGCGATTTTTTGAGTGAGAAGATCGAGAACAGGGCGAGCGAGGCCAGGAACAGGCCGAGATAGGACGGGATGAGCGTGAATTGGGCGAACTGCCCCTTGACCCCGCGGGGCGTGCCCAGCCAGAGATCGAATACCGGCGTGAACAACGCGACCAGGTGGTTGAGGTCAAAGTGCAGTTTCCCCAGCCCGGCAAAATGAAAACTCCAGCCCCGGAAAAAAATCTCCACCCCCGGCTCCAGCACATAGAACACGGCATGGTAGAACAAGGGCAGGAAAACGATGAAAAACACGCGCGGAAGAATCGCCGCGGCAATTTTTCCCTTTCGGGAGAAAAGCCGCTCGAGTATGGAGTAGATTCCGGCGACCACGACCATGCCGAACAGGTCGTATATGGATTCGGGGTTTCCGCCCGATATTACGAAATATCCGCTCCAGAGGAAACAGATGAAATCAAAGAATTTAAGTTCGCGGAAGAGGCGGAGCAGGAACAGGAGCGCCAGGGGATAGAACATTTCCACATTGGGATCGAGAAAATTATGGAACTGCCGGAAATAGCCGGAAAAAGCATAGCCGATGCCGGCGAGCAGGCCGGCCGGATGGGAGAGGCCCACGCCCCGGGCCAGGAGGTAGGCGAAAAATCCCGCGGCCACCAGCCGGAGCAGAAGCATGAACTCAAACCCGGGGTCGCTCCCCCAGCAAAAAGCCATCAGCTTCAAGGGATGGGCCAGGGTTATGGCCGTGGGCAGGAGCAGTCTCGCGCCGAAGCCGCGGTAAGGGTCCCACAGCGCCAATTTGCCCTGGCGCAAAGCCGCGGCCTCGATCCGGTCGCCCGGATAGAAAAGCTGGACCGGGACCGGGTCCCACAGGATTTCAAAGAGCATCTTTTTGCCCTGGACCCAGCGGGTGGCAAAGGCGAGCGTGATCAGGGAGAACAGGATCAGGAACGCGGCCAGATATTGTCGAGCCGGAATTCTTTTAAGTGAATTCATTATTACCTAATTCCCGATTTCCAATTCCTGACCCCTAACCCCTCAATTAGAACGCCCCGCTCTGCCTTTTCAGAAGCAGCTTGAGCGCGTTGGATTTGATTTGCGCGCGCATGTTCTGGGATTTGGCGATGGCCGCGAGTTGGCGCTGGTTCAGGGCGTTGAGCAGAGTGAGCGCGGTCGGGAGCGGGGTCTTGGGATGCATCACCATCTGGTAACGGAGTTCCTCGTTCTGGCTCCAGCTCGGGTTCCGCGCCAGCTCGGTGATGATCTCGGTGGTGATCATGGGGTGCTTGAAGAGTTGCAACACCTCGGCCATGGTCATATGGGGGTTCTGGATCAGGAACCGGAACAGCAGCCGGTCGCCCTGCTGGATCAGGATGGAAAGCGCCTTGCGGTTGCCGCGCTTGGCCAGCTGGATTTTCTCGATTTTGGACAGCTTCCGGATCGCGCCGTAGAGGTTGCTCACATCCATGCCCTTGAGCGTGATCTTCTTCTCGATTTCCTGGACCTTCTCGTCCGAGACCGGTTCCGAATCGAGCGCATCCAATTCCGCTTTTTCCTCCGCGCTAACCGCTTCTTCCTCCGCGGCGTCCTTCCCCTCGGCAGCCGCGGCCGCGGGTTCAGGCTCCGGCCCGGGCGCCGCTTCCCGCGGGACCACGGGCATCTTTCCTTCCACCGCCTTCATCCACTCCGGCCCCTCTTCCAGATGCAGCGCCACCCCGGTCGGGAACACCGCCACCACTTCCGCCCGGGTCGGGATCGGGCTGCGCTCGCCCGGCAGCCAGAGGTCCACCGTAACTTTTTGCCGGAGTTGCGCCGGGCGCGGCCCGGGGAGGAACAGCCCGAAATTTTTCAGATTGGCGGAGAACTCCTGCGCGAATTCCTCCCAACTCGAAAACCTGCGCTCGATTTTTTCGCTCATGCTTTAACGCCCTGCGCTTCCAGCTCCCGCCGGGCTTCGCGGCAATTGGGGTTGCACCGGAGCGCCTCCTTGAATTCATGGACCGACGGGAGTTTTTTGCCCTCGTCCTTGTAGATCTTTCCCAGGAACACATGGATGGAATCCACATTGGGATTCATCTTGATCGCGTGCCGGATCTTTTCCTTGGCCAATTCCCGGCGCTCTTCGAGCTTGAGTTCCGGATTGCAATAGATGCTCCAGCCCAGGTAGCCGTAATATTCCGGCTCCGACGGCCGCAGCGAGACCGCCTGCTCAAACATCTTCTGGGCCTTGCCCCAGTCCCGGCCGCGGACCAGCTTCAGGCCTTCCTGCAAAAATTTTTCCGCCTCCAGGCCAACGGAAACCTTGTCCGCCTCTTCCTTTTCCCGCAGCCCTTGCAGATATTGATCCCGGCGGTCCTGATTCCGGAGCGCCTCATAGGCCGAGATGATCCCGGTATTGATTTCCTCCAGCTTGGCCTCCAACTCCGGATCCAGCCGCGCGGAAAAACGGTTCCGGTCAAATTCTTCCAGGCGCTTGCGGTAAGCCTCTTCCACCTGAGCGTCGCCCGCCTCCGCGCTGATCCCCAACTGCTCCAAACAATTCATCCGCTTCAACTCGATATAGAATTCCGCGATCTTGTCCGGGGATTCCTTCGGCTCCTCCGCGATCTCCTCAACCACCGCCTCGGGCGCGTCCGGCGATATGTAAATCCCCTCGCTCCGCGCCGTGAATTCCTCCTCGCCCGGGACCAGCTCGCGGAGGGCGCCCGCCAATTTGCCGTGAACGCCGATCAGTCCGCAGAGCGCGAACAAATAAACCAGCCGGCGGGCAAAGGGATAGGCGGGCTCGAAGTTGATCAGGTCACTCAGGGACCGATTCTCGTCCATCAGGCCGGCGAACTCGCGCTCCGGCTCGGAGAGGTTAAAAGGAGCCAGCCGGGCCGAGAACTCGGCCCGCGGCGACAATGGCCCGGCGCCCAGCCGGTTCAGTTCCCGGTCCAAGGTCTCCTCGGGCATAAATTGAAAAACGCCTTCCTTCAAAACGGCGTGAAACGCGAATTCAAACCGAAGGATCCTGGCAATGAACTCGGTATCGGAATAAAACCGGTATGGGCCTTCCTGAAAACTGAAAGCGGTGGCGATCTTGTAAAGGGTCTGGGATTTCATCACCTGGTAAAGCTCCTTGGGCCGGAGTTTGCCCAGCTTGACCAAGGCCGCCCCCTGCTGCAGGCCCTCGCTCATCATCAGGTTCAGGCTGGCCTCGAAATCCTCTTCCGTGATCTGGCCGGTCTTGACCAGGTATCGGCCCAGGGTCTCGTCCCGCAGCGAGCTTTCCGCATACGCCGGCAACCCCTGGATAATGAAGACGGTCTTATCGACGCCCTCCTGGAACAAGACCAGCCGGCCGGTCTGCTCCTGGTCATAAAGATAGTTAAGCAGCCGCGCCACCGGATGCTCGATCAACTCGCCTTCATGCAATATTTTTGGCTGGTTCATCCCCCGTCCCCGATCGCAAAATATCGCCCCAATTCGAGCAGCATCCGGTCATTGATCCAGTCCAGCTTTCTCAACTCGTCCAAATTCTTGAAGCCATCTTGCTCATCCTTAAGACGCAGGAGCTCCTCCGCCCGCTTCTGACCGATGCCGGAAACCAGCATGAGTTCCTGCGCCGCGGCCCGGTTGAGGTCCACCTTTTTGCCCGCGGCCAGCCGCGCGAAGTTGGAGGCCGCTCCCGGGAAAAGCCCGCACCGGCTCCCGGAAATTTTCAATGCATCCAGCTCCGAAAGCTCAAGCTCGGGGCAGGCCCGATCAACCTGCCGCGCGGTCTTGCCCCGGGAGAGCGCCAGTAAAAAGGTCTCGCCGTTCTCATCCGCGGCGGCGAACCTTTCCCGCGCCGGGTCGGTCCGGGCTTTTTGATGGAACTCGAGACCGGACTGGGCGAGCGCGAGCGCGGCCAAAACCGCGGCGAGGAGGATCAGTTCGTCAACCGCCCGGGCCGGGTTTTTTTCTGGGGCGTTTTTTTTCATCCTTGTAGAGTTTGTAATCCATGCTATCAATCAGGGCCTGCCAGCTGGCCTCTATGATATTATCCGAGACTCCGACCGTCCCCCAATAATCGCGGCCGTCGGTGGACTCGATCAAGACCCGGACCTGGCTGGCGGTGCCGATGCCGGCCGGGAGCACCCGGACCTTGTAATCCACCAGGCGCACCTCTTTCAATTGCGGATAAAAACGCTCGAGGGCCTTGCGCAGCGCGGCGTCCAGGGCGTTGACCGGGCCCACCCCGCTGGCCGCGGTGTGCTCGAGGGCTCCGCCGGCCTCGAGCATGATGGTGGCCTCGGCGCGCGGCACCTTGTCAATGTCCCGTTTCTCGTCAATCACGCGGAAACCGTGGAAATTGAAATAGCGCTTGCGCTTGCCGAAAGCCTTTTTCATCATCAACTCGAAGCTGGCCTCGGCGCCCTCGAACTCGTATCCCTGCCGTTCCCGCTTTTTCACTTCCTTCAGGATTTTCCGCGCCATCGGGTTCCGGTTTTCGAGTTCGATCCCGAACTCCTTGGCCTTATGGAGGATGGTGCTTTTGCCGGCCTGCTCGGAGACCAGGATGCGGCGGCGGTTTCCCACCCGGGCCGGGCGGATGTGTTCGTAGGTGCGGCTGTCTTTGAGCACGGCGTCCGCGTGCTGGCCGCCCTTGTGCGCGAAGGCGCTGTCGCCCACAAAGGGCTGGCGGCTTTCCGGCGGGCGGTTGACGAGTTCCCATACCAGATGGGAGGTCTCGCGCAATTTCTTGAGGTTTGGCTCCGGGATCGCCCGGAAGCCGAGCTTGAGCATCAGGTCCGGGATCACCTGGCACAGGTCCGCGTTGCCGCAGCGCTCGCCGAAGCCGTTGATGGTGCCCTGGACCATTTCCGCGCCCTGCGCCACCGCGAGCAAGGAATTGGCCACGGCCAGGCCGCAGTCATTGTGAGCGTGGATGCTGAACCGGGTCGGGAAGCGCGGGATCACCTCCGCGCAGGTTTTCATCACCTGCTCGGGCATGGCCCCGCCGTTGGTGTCGCACAAACAGATCCCCTGGGCGCCCGCTTCCACCGCGGCCGCCAGGCAGTCTTGCGCGTAGCTCTTCGAATGCCGGAACCCGTCGAAGAAATGCTCGGCGTCAAAAAAAACTTTCTTGCCGCGCTGGGCGAGGTAGTCAATGGTGTCGCGGATCATCTCCAGGTTCTTTCCCCGGCTCGCGCGCAACACCTCCCGGATATGGAGCTCCCAGGTCTTGCCCACGATGGTCACAAATTTCACCGGCAGTTTCGCCAAGGCGCTCACCTGCGGGTCCTGGCCGGGAGTCAGGTTCTTTTTCACGGTGGAACCGAACGCTACCAGTTGCGCGTTTTTCAGGCGCGCGCCGGAGAGCCGGCGGAAAAATTCCAGGTCCTTGGGGTTGGCGCTGGGCCAGCCGCCTTCCAGGTAATGGATGCCCAGGTCGTCCAGCTTCTCCGCGATCCGGAGCTTGTCTTCCAAGCTGAAATTGACATCCTCCCCCTGGCTCCCGTCCCGGAGCGTGGTGTCGTAAAGGTAAATTTGTTTGGGCAAGGACATTCTATCTTCTCGCCCGCTTTCTGGGCTTGAGCGCCGAGGGCCCCTTGGCCAACTCGAAAGCCCCGTGCAACTCGCGCACCGCGAGTTCGGTGTATTTGGCGTCAATCAGGCAGGAGAGCTTGATTTCACTGGTGGAAATGGCCTGGATATTGATCCCGGCCCGGCCCAGCGCCGCGAACATCTTCGCCGCCACTCCCGCGGCGCTCCTCATGCCCACGCCCACCACGCTGACCTTGGCCACATTGGGATCAATCCGGATCTCGCCGGCGAGCAATTTTCGACTCGCCTCTTCCGCCAGCTTCCGGGCCCGGGGCAGGTCCTCCTTGCGGACCGTGAAGGTCAGGTCGGTGTATCCCTGGTCGCTCACATTCTGCACGATCATGTCCACCACAATGTGGGACTCGCCCAGACCCTTGAACAAGGTGGCCGCGACCCCGGGCTGGTCCGGCACCCGGCTGACCGTCACCTTGCATTCGTTCTTGTCATAAGCCACGCCGCTCACAACTGTCTTTTCCATTTCTTTGTCCCCCTTTATCACCAGAGTTCCCGGCAGGTCCACCATGCTGGAAAGGACCGCGAGTTTGACATTATAATTCTTGGCCAACTCGACCGACCGGATCATCAGCACCTTGGCCCCGAGCGACGCCAGCTCCATCACCTCGTCGTAGCTGATCTTCTCGAGCTTGCGCGCGTTCGGACAGATGTTCGGATCCGCGGTGTAAATGCCGTCCACATCGGTGTAGATTTCGCACAGGTCGGCCTTGAGCGCCGCGGCCAGGGCCACCGCGGTGGTGTCCGAGCCGCCCCGGCCCAGGGTGTGAATGTTGCCTTCTTCGTCCACGCCCTGGAACCCGGCCACAATCACCACATTACCCTGCTTCAACAGTTTTTGGATCAGCCGGGTTTCAATGCTTTTGATCCGGCCGTCCTTATACACCCCATGGGTGACAATCGGCACCTGGTAGGCGCAGAGCGAGCGCGCCTTGCCGCCCAGGCTGTGGATGGCGATGGCCATGAGCGCGCACGACACATTTTCTCCGGTGGAAATCAGCGCGTCATATTCGCGCAGGTCCGGCAGCTCATTAAGTTCCAGGGCGAGTTTGATCAACTTGTTGGTCTCGCCGGCCATGGCGCTCACCACCACCACCACCTGGTCGCCGGCCTGCTGCCGCTTGAGAACTTTCGCCGCCACATTCTTGATCCGTTCCAGATTGCCCACGCTGGTTCCCCCGTATTTCTGCACAATCAGCGCCACGATTATTTCCTCCTTGAATATTCAATCATCAGCCGGGCCAGCCGCCCGTCCCATTTTTTCCGGTCCCCGGCTTCGAGCTCCAACTCGCGTTCGTTTTCCCCGGTAACTCTTAATTTTATCCATAATGAGGCTTTGGGGAAAATGGCGGGGGAACTTGTCCGCCCATTCCGCCACGCAAACGCCGTCCGCCTCGAAATAATCCTGGTACCCGATGCCCTCCAACTCGCGGACCGAGGCGATCCGGTAGAAGTCAAAATGATAAAGCCACTTGCGGCCCGGGTACTCGCGCAGCAAAACATAAGTCGGGCTCGCCACCGGCGCCGAAGCCTCGCACTTAAGCCCGCGGGCGATCCCTTTCACCAGCTCGGTCTTGCCCGCGCCCAACTCTCCCTCGAGCGCGACCACATCGCCGTCCCTGAAAATTTCCCCCAGGGCCTCGCCGAATTTTTGCGTCCTTCCCGCCGAGTCCGACCTTAAAACCTGCTTCATTCATTTTGCCCGAAGAACTGTTCAAAGAGCCATTTCCTGACCAGGGGAATCCGCCGGATCAGGTCCGAGGCAATGATCCCGACCCCGCCCATTTTTTCGGCAGCCAAGTCCCCGGCCTTGCCGTGAATATACACGCCGAGCGCCGCGGCATCAAGCGGGTCGTAATGCTGGGCCAGCAGTCCGGCGATGATGCCGGTGAGCGCGTCTCCCATTCCCGCGGCGGCCATGCCCGAGTTGCCGGAGAGATTGATAAAGGCCGAGCCGTCCGGGTGGGCGATCACCGTGCGCGCGCCCTTGAGCGCCACGATCGCGCCCCATTGCGTGGCGAATTTTTTGGCCAGGCCGAGGCGGTCACTCTGGAGGTTCGCGGTCTTGATTCCGCACAACCGGCTCATCTCGCCCGGGTGCGGGGTCAAAATGAGCGGGGCTTTGATTTTTTTCAGGAGGCCGGGCTGCCGGCTGAGCGAGGTCAGCCCGTCCGCGTCCAGCACCAGGGGGACCCGGGCCGCGAGCAGGATCTCTTTCACGAAGGCATCGGTCTCGTCTCCCATTCCGATCCCGGGTCCGAGCGCGATCGCATCTTTTCCGGCCAGGATTTTTTTCGCGGCCGCGATGGACTTCTTGCCGAACTTGCGGGAGGCCTCGTCCGGGATCGGCTCGGTCATGACCTCGGTGACCTTGGCCTCGAAGATGTCGTTCAAGGATGCCGGCACCGCGAGCGTGACCAGGCCCGCGCCGGCGCGCAGCGCGGCCAGGCCGGTCAGGGCCGCGGCCCCGGTCTTGCCGGGGGAGCCGGCGAAGATCACGGCGTGGCCGTTGCCGCCTTTATGGCTGTCCGCGGGCCGGGGCTGAATCAGGCTGAGCGCGGTCTCGTCGGACACGGCGAAGGTGCGAATCTGCTCGCAGAACGAGGAGGGGATGCCGATGTCCACCACTTCGAGTTCGCCCACATAATGGGCGCCCGGATAAGTGTAATGGCCGACCTTGGCCAGGCCGAAGGTGACGGTGGCGTCGGCCCGGACCGCGTCTCCTCTGACCTCGCCGGTCGAGCCGTTGACCCCGCTGGGGATGTCCACCGCGATCACCGGCATGCCGCATTCGAGCGAAACCGCGTTGATCAGCGCGATGGCCCGGGCCGCCACGCCCGTGACCGCGCTCGAAAGGCCAGTCCCGAAAATGGCGTCCACCACCAGGCCCGATCCGCTCATCCGCTCGAGCAGGTCATCCAGCTCGGACTCCCGCTCGACTTCGAGCAACTCGCCGCCCGATTTGAGGAACCGGTCCAGATTGAGTTTGGCGTCGCCTTTCACATCTTTCTTTTTGCCGAGCAAAATCGCGGTGACCTCGGCCCCGCGGTTCAGGAGCAGCCGGCCGATGGCGAAGCCGTCGCCGCCATTGTTGCCCTTGCCGCAGAAAATGAGCGCGTCATCCACATGGGCATACTCGCGTTCGAGGTAGTTGAACACTCCCCGGGCCGCGGCCTCCATCAAGAGTTCGCCGGGCAGTCCGAATTCCTCGATGGTCCTGCGGTCCAGTTCGCGCATCTCTTCCGCGCTCGCCAGCCGGTTTTTCCAGAATAGTTTCATGGTTTCTCCATCATGGCCACGGCTACCGCATAGTCGCTTTCATGGCTCAAGCTCAAATGAATTTCCCCCGCGCCCATCCGTTCCGCTCTGGTCTTGGCCCTGCCCGAAAGCCGAATCCCGGGCTTGCCACCCAGAGCCGACACCACCTCGATGTCCTTAAACCTGACCCCGCCGAAGATGCCCGCGCCCAGGGCCTTTTGCACCGCTTCTTTGGCCGCAAACCAGGCCGAGAACTCCTGCGCGGGCGCAGCCCTCCTTTTTCCTTCAAGAATCTCCTGTTCCGAAAAAACCTTTCGCAAGAACCGGTCGCCGAATTTTTCAACCAGCCGCGCGGTCTTCTGGATCTTGACCAGGTCTATGCCTACTCCAATAATCATTTTCCTTGCCCTTCCAACTTACCATTTTTCGCCATAAAGACAAGGACAAATCGGTCATCAAGGGGCGCGGCGGATACAGAAAAATGGTATTATTCAGTTGGTTACATTTTGTAACCGAGTGAATTTTGCCGGACCTTTCCCGTCAAAACCGAGCGTCTTTATTGATCTCGATAAATTTTCAACAAAGCGGTTCGGCCTTTGCGCCGGCGGGTTCGATAAATTTGGGCGACCTGAAGACAGTTCACGGCCGGGCTTTTCTCGTCTGCTCGAGGCTCCCTTTCCACTTAACCTTGCCTTCGAGTTCGAGCAACTTCTTCCGACGGGCCTTGCTCACAAGTTCCTGGGGCGCATTATTGGCGCCCTGTTTTTTTGCATTCGTTTGGGTAAGCCGCAAGGGTTTTTTAGCCTGCTTTCCATCCAGTTTGATGTTCGTTCTGTGCATCGCCCTGACCTGCTTATGTAGCGGTGGTTATCCCTTGGACCGGATCAGCACGATCATCTCGCGCACCGCGGCTTCGAGGCCCACGAACACGGCCCGGGCGATGATCGAGTGGCCGATATTGTATTCCTCGAGGTCTTCGATCTGGAGCAGGCGCTTGAGGTTATGGTAGTTGATGCCGTGGCCGGCATAGGTTTTAAGCCCGAGTTTTTTGCCGGCTCTGACCGAGCCCAAAATCGCCTGGAACTCCGAGTCTTCCTCGTCCAGGCTCTTGGCCTCGCAATATTTTCCGGTATGGACCTCCACGGCTTCCGCTCCGGCCTTGTGACTGGCGCGGACCTGGTCCAGGTCGGGGTCAATGAAAAAGGACACCCGGATACCGGCTTCCTTCATCAGGTTGGCGGTTCGGGCGAGGGACTCCTGGTGCCTCATCACATCCAGGCCGCCCTCGGTGGTGATTTCCTCGCGCTTCTCCGGGACCAGAGTGGCGCCGAAGGGTTTGAGGTAGAGCGCGATTTTGACCATGTCCTGGGTGTTGGCCATTTCGAGGTTGAGCCGGGTCTGGATGGTCTCGCGCAGGAGTTTGAGGTCCCGGTCCTGAATGTGGCGGCGGTCTTCGCGCAGGTGCACGGTGATCTGGTCGGCGCCGGCCTGCTCGGCGATGAAGGCGGCCTGAACCGGGTCCGGATAGGGCACGGTCTTGCGCGCCTGTCTCAGGGTTGCCACATGGTCAATGTTCACGCCCAGTCTTGGATACATTTGGTCCTCCCGGCCACGGCACGCCGCGGCCCTACGCAAGCATTCCTTTGAAGCTGTCGGCGACTTCGCGGGCCAGTTGTTTGATCAGTTTCTCCTTTTGGCCTTCCACCATGATCCGGACCAGGGGCTCGGTGCCGGAATACCGGACCAGGATGCGGCCCTTGCCGGTGAGCCGACCCTCGGCCTTGCGGATGGCTTTCTTGACTTGGTCCATCTCTTCGATCGGCGTTTTGTTTTTGACCTTGAGGTTGACTAGGGTCTGGGGATATTTTTCGAGGACGGTGGCGAGTTCGGAAAGTTTTTTGCCCTTTTTCTGCATGACCGCGAGCAGCTTGAGCGCGCCGATGATGCCGTCGCCGGTGGTGGCATGGTCCATGAAGATGAGGTGGCCGGACTGTTCTCCGCCGAAGTTGTAGCCCTTTTCCATCATCTTCTTGACCACATAGCGGTCGCCGACCTGGGTGCGGACGATTTTGCCGCCCGCGGCCTTAAGCACGGGTTCGAGCGCGAAATTGCTCATCACGGTGGTGACCAGGGTTTTCTTGACCAGCCGATTTTCGTCCAGCATATCCGTGCCCACGATGGCCATGATGTAATCGCCGTCGAGGTAGGTCCCGTTCTCGTCCACGATGGTCACCCGGTCCGCGTCGCCGTCCAGGGCGATGCCGATGTCGGCCTTGACCTTCTTGACCGTCTTGATGATCAGGTCGGGATAGAGCGCGCCGCAGTTCTTGTTGATGTTCTCGCCGTTGGGCGCCACGCTGATCGGAATAACCTCCGCGCCCAGCTCCGCGAAGATAATGGGGGCGACCTTGTAAGCCGCGCCGTTCGCGCAATCGAGCGCGATCTTGAGTCCGTCCAGGGTCAGGTCTTTGGGGAACACGCCTTTGCAGAACTCGATGTAACGGCCCTGGGCGTCGTCCACCCGGAAGGCCTTGCCCACCTCGGTCATGGTGGGGCGGAGCGAGTCTATTTTCCCGGAGTAAATCAGTTCCTCGATCCGAAGCTCGGCCTCGTCCGGCAGCTTGAAGCCGTCGCCGGCGAAAATCTTGATCCCGTTATCGTGGTAGGGGTTATGGGAGGCGCTGATCATGATGCCGGCGTCCGCGCGCATGGCCGTGGTGATGAAAGCCACGCCCGGCGTGGGCAGCGGCCCGATCAGGATGGCGTCCACGCCCATGGAGCAGATGCCGGAAGCCATGGCCTGTTCGAGCATGTAGCCGGAGAGCCGGGTGTCTTTTCCGATCACGATCTTGTGCCGGCGGTTCTGGTTCTTGAAAATATAAGCCGTGGCCCTCCCGACCAGGATCATCATTTCGCTGGTCAGGGGATGGACATTGGCAATGCCCCGAATCCCGTCCGTGCCGAATAGTTTTCTCAATACCCGCTACCTCCTGACATTCATACTTAGATGTTTTTCCCGCGGCGAATCGCACCCGCCATTATAGCAAATCTTCTGATTTTTTCAGGTTCATGCACGCGCAGGATGTGGGCGCCGGAAAGAATGCCGGCCACGGCCGCGGCCGCGGTGCCCTCGAAGCGGTCGTCTTTCTCGGCATTGAGCACCGTGCCGATGAATCTTTTGTTGCTGGGTCCAAGCAGGATGGGCCGGCCGAGCGAGCGGAGCCGCCAGAGGTCCCGGATCAGTTCGAGGTTGTGGTCCACGGTCTTGCCGAAGCCGATGCCGGGGTCAACAATGATCCGCTCCTCGTCCACCCCCGCGGTCAGCGCCCTTTGCATGCGGCTGCGCAGGAAACCGATCACCTCCGAAAACAAATCCTCATAGGCCGGGTCTTCCTGCATATCCTTGGGTGTGCCCTTGATGTGCATCAGCACCAGGCCGGCTTTGGACTCCGCCGCGACCGCGCCCATGTTCGGATCGAAGTCCAGGCTGCTGGTATCATTAATGATGGAAGCCCCCAGGTCCAGGCTACGCCTGGCCACCCCCGCTTTGCGCGTATCAATCGAGACCAGGGCCTTGCCGATGCGCGCCTTGATCTTTTCCATCACCGGCATTACCCGCCGGAGTTCCTCTTCCAGGCTCACCGCGTCCGACCCCGGCCGCGTGCTCTCGCCGCCCAGGTCTATGATCTGGGCGCCGGCTTGCGCCATCGCTTCGGCTCGATCCAAGGCTTTCCCCGGATCAAAGAATTTGCCGCCGTCGTAGAACGAGTCGGGGGTCAGGTTGACGATCCCCATCAGGACCGGCTTCTCGCCCAATTCCAAAGTCCCGCCTGGGGTGTCGAGCCGGAATTTTTTCCGCTCGAAATTTTCTATGGTTTTGACCAGGTCCTGGCCGAGCCTGGGCAGACTGAAGGGTTGCGGTTTCAACTTTTCCGCCAGAGCGAGGAACTGCGTGATGGTGCCCATGACGATGACCCGGCAATTTTTTTCCTCGTTGGTCAGGGCCTTGCCGGGAATGGCGGCTTCCCCGCCCAGGGCCAGCATTTCCTCTTTGAGGATGAGGGCCGCGGGAGAAGACAGGTTTTCGAGCTGGAGGCAGTAGTGGCGGGCCTTGCGGGACATTTTTTCCCGGCCCTGAGCCGTGCATTTGAGCGGTTTTAGTCGCGAGACGGCTTCCTCCTCATCGCGGAGGGCGGTAACATGGGGGTTGAATTCAGGCATAGAATTCCCCGGCTCAGTATAAGTGCAGGCGAGAAGCCTGCGCCACAATTTCCGCCATCAAGTCTCCCTGACCGGCTCGGGCTTGATGATGGAAGGCGCCTTGGATTTTTCCTTGGCGCCGGACTTGGCCGCCGGCTTGCCCAGGCCGGCCGGGGCTTCCGAGGTCTTGAGCGGGGCGAGTTCTTCGCCCCGGATCAATTGTTCAATCTCGGGCTCGTCCAGGGTTTCCCGCTCGAGCAGGGCATTGGCGATGCGGTGGAGGATGTCAATATTTTTGTTCAAGAGTTCGCGCGCGCGCGCATAAGCGCCGGAGACAATGCCCTTGATCTCCCGGTCAATCTCGAGCGCGGTTTCCTCCGAATAGTTCTGGTGATAGGCCAGTTCCTTGCCGAGAAAAATCTGTTCGTCGCGTTTGCCGAAGGTGAGCGGGCCGAGCTTGCTGCTCATGCCCCAGTCGCAGACCATCCTGCGGGCGAGGTCGGTGGCGCGTTCGAGGTCGGAGCCGGCGCCGGAGGTTGGCTCGCCAAAGACGATTTCTTCCGCGGCCCTTCCGCCGACCAGGACGGCGACGGAGGTCGCGGCCTGCTCCTTGGTGACCAGGTATCGGTCTTCCTTCGGCAACTGCTGGGTCTGGCCCATGGCCATGCCGCGCGGGATGATGCTGACCTTGTGCACGGGGTCGGCCTCGGGCAGCATCTTGGCCACCAGGGAATGCCCGGCCTCGTGAAAGGCGATCAATTTCCGTTCCTTTTCGCCGATCACGCTCTTGCGGGCCAGCCCCATCAAGACCTTGTCCTTGGCGTCCTCAAAATCCTCGTTGCCGACTTGCTTCTTGTCCTTGCGGGCCGCGAGCAGGGTGGCCTCGTTGACCAGGTTGG
>CAIUDS010000347.1 GCA_903897985.1 uncultured delta proteobacterium | reverse complement strand
TCATCCTGTTCCAGGTCGGCACCGGGCCGATCCGGGGCTTCGCCGTAACCCTCACCATCGGCATTTTCACCACCGTGTTCACCACCTATACCGTAACCGAAGTAATCTATGAGTTGATGTTCGCCCGGAGAGGCAAAATGGAATCCATGAGCATTGGGCTGAAAATCAATAATTGAGGAGCGATAAAATGGAATTGATCAGACCTGGCACCAAGATTGATTTTGTGGGGAGGAGATATTTGTTTTTCCTGATCTCCTCCGTCGTGATCGCCTTGGGCATTCTCTCGTTTGTCTGGCCCGGGGCCAATTGGGGCATTGATTTCAAGGGCGGCACCGAAATCCGGGTGCGGTTCAAGAACCAGACCAGCATTGGCGAGGTGCGGAAAGCGGTTGAAGAGTTGAACCTGGGCGACACCCAGATCCAGAACCTCCAGCCCACCCTGGCCGAGAAGGTGAAAAACCCGAATGACTTTCTGATCCGGGTGGAAAAATTGAGCAAGGAGAGCGGCAAGGATGCCGGGCATGGCAGCGAGCTCCTTGAGCAAGGGCTGGCGAAAAAATTCGGCAAGGATTCCTTCTCCCTGCTCGCGGTCAACTATGTGGGACCGCGGGTGGGCAAGGAACTCCAGACCCGCGGGGTGGAAGCGCTCATCCTGGCCCTGGTCGGCATCATGATCTATGTCGGGCTGCGCTTCGAGTTCGCTTACGGCCTGGGCGCGATCGCGTCCCTGGCCCATGACGCCATTGTCACCGCGGGCTTTTATGTGCTTTTCCAGCGCGAGTGGAGCCTCTCCATCATCGCGGCCCTGCTCACCATGATCGGATACTCGGTCAACGACACGGTGGTGATCTATGACCGGATCCGAGAGAACCTTCGGCGCGCGCGCAAGGGCACCCTCCACGAAATCGTCAACATGAGCGTGAACGAGACCCTGAGCCGGACCCTGCTCACCAATTTCACCGTGATGATGGTGGTGGTGCTGTTGTTCGTTTTCAACCAGGGCATCATCCGCGATTTCTCCCTGGTCTTCATTGTGGGCGGAATCACCGGAACCTACTCCACTATCTACATCGCCAGTTCCGTGGTTTTGCTGGTGCATGACCTAAAGGGCCGCAAGCAGCCGGCCAAAGGGAAGACCCCAAAGCCTTGATGACCCTCAAAATCCTCGGGATCATTGCGTTTGTCCTGGCCGGGCTTTCGTGCCTGGGCGCGATCGTTTTCGGAAGTCCCGGGAACTGGATCATCCTGCTCATCGCCGTGATCATCGCCGCGGTCGGCGGGTTCCAAAAAATCAGTCTCGGGGTCCTGCTGCTCCTGCTCGGACTTTCCCTCCTGGCCGAGTTGCTCGAGTTCCTGATCGGATACTTCGGCGCCCGGATCAAGGGCGCCTCCCGATGGGCCAGCCTCAGCGCCATCGTGTTCAGCATCATCGGCGCCCTGCTCATGGTCGGGCTGCCGCCTGTGCTCGGACCCCTGATCGGCGCGTTCCTCGGCGCCTTCCTCGGGGCCTTCGCGGTGGAACTCTGGACCCGCAAAAAACTTCAAGACGCTTACCAGGCCGGCCTGGCCGCCATGATCGGACGCATCGGCGCCATGGTCAGCAAGGTCGCGGTGGCCGTGACCATGGTGGTGATCGTGGTCTATTACCTGCTCTGAGCAACCGGGATTTAAGCGATGTCCTGTCAATGGAAAATTTCAGCGCCCGATAATTCCAAAATCGAACGGCTCCGCGCGGAAGCCGGGATCAGTCCGCTGCTCGCCTGGCTCCTAATCAACCGCAAGATCGAGACCGCCGCGGAAGCGCAAAAATTTCTGTCCCCCCAATACGCCCATCTGTTCGAGAATATGGACCTCCAGCAGTTCGCACAAGCCGCGACCATGATCCTGGACGCGGTCGCGGCCGGGAAAAAAATCGGGGTGCACGGAGACTACGATGTGGACGGCATCACCGCCACCGCGCTCCTGATTGACTTCTTTTCCGCGCTCGGCGTCAAGCTCGAATATTTTCTTCCCCACCGGATTGACGACGGCTACGGACTGCGCGAGACCGGGATCAAGGCGCTCGAGCAAAAGGGCGTCAATTTCCTGATCGCGGTTGACTGCGGCATTTCCGATCACGACGCCATCAAGCGAGCCAAGGACCGGGGATGGCAGGTCCTGATCGTTGACCACCACCGGCCCTCGGAAGAGTTGCCGCCCGCGGATTTGATTATTGACCCGCACCTGAAAGACGACGGCTCCGGGCTGGAACTGCTCTGTTCGGCCGGGTTGGTTTTTTTCCTGCTGCTCCTGCTCCGGCGCGGGTTCCGGGACCGGGGCTTGTTCAAGGACAAGCCCGAGCCGAACCTTCGTCGCTCGCTGGACCTGGTGGCCCTGGGCACGGTCGCGGATGTGGCGCCGGCGCTGGGTTTGAACCGGATCCTGCTCAATTACGGGATCAAGGAGATCGCGGAGAGCGGCCGCTTCGGGCTGCGCGTGCTCAAGAAGCGTGCCGGGGTAAAGGATGATGAAGTCGGTTACGGCCAGGTTGCCTTCCGGCTGGCGCCGCGCTTGAATGCCGCGGGCCGGATCAACGAGGCCGACCTGGGGCTGGAGCTTTTATTGTGCTCGGACCCGAAGCGCGCGAACGAACTGGCGGACGAGCTTGAGAAGCGGAACCAGTTAAGGCAGCGGATCGAGGTGCAGATTTTAAATGAGGCCCAGGCGCAGGTTGAAGCCCTGCCCGGGTTCGCGCAGAAGAAAAGCGTGGTGGTGGCGGGAGTGGACTGGCACCCGGGCGTGATCGGGATCGTGGCCCAGCGCCTGCGCGAGCAATTCTACCGGCCGGCCATTGCCATCAGCCTCCATAACGGCGTGGGCAAAGGCTCCGGCCGGAGCATCGCCGGCTTTGACCTGTATTCGGGCCTGACCCGTTGTTCGGGGCATCTGCTTGAGTTCGGCGGCCACGCTCTGGCCTGCGGACTGTCGCTCAAGGAGTCGGAACTGGACAATTTCCGCTCGGCATTTGAAAAAGTGGTGGCGGAAGGTTCGAGCGCGGAAATGTTCGAGCCGGTTTTGAACTGCGACGCGGAACTACCGCTGTTCAAGATCACGCCCGACTTGATTGACGAACTGGGCAAGCTCAAGCCCTTCGGCCCGGGCAATCCCGAGCCGCTCCTGGTGGCGCGCTCGGTTACGGTGGTGGATTGCCAGGTGCGCAAGGAACGCCACCTGTGGCTGCTCCTGCGCGAGCGCGATTCGAGCATGGAAGCCTGGAGTTTCTGGACTCGATTCGAGCCGCTCAAGCCGGGACAACTCATTGACCTGGCCTATAACATTGATCGGTCGTCCTACCAGGGCAAGGTGAGAACCCGCCTGATCATCAAGGACCTGAAAAAACTGTCCTGAAGTCATCACAGATTACAAATTACAGATTACAAAAAATTATATCCTTTGCGTTCTCCCTGTCCTCCGTAGTCCCGCCTTAAAGCGGGACGAAGGAGGATGCGCCTTTGCGGTGAAAAAAATTATTTCATATCCATCACCAGCACCGCGGTCCCGTCGAATTTCATGTTCGCCCCTTTTTCCAGGATGTAGAGTTTGCTCTGGTCCCCGGGCAGCACGCCAAAGGCCAGGCTGGACGGGCCCTTGATCCCCTCGGCGATAACCTCCTGGTTCCCGGTGGTTTTGATCTTGATCACTTTCCCCTTCAGGTACTGGCAGACATAGAGGCTGCCGTCCGCGCCCAGGGCCAGGTCGTCAAGGCCCACGCCCAAGTCCGCGACGATCACCGCTTTGCCCGCTTCCAACTCCGGTGAGAGCTCCACATAGCCGACCTTGCCCGAAAGCATGGAGGTGAAATATAATCGGCGGGTTGCCGGTTGATACCTCAGGCCGTTGACCGCGCCTTCCCCTTTGACCAGCACGCTGGTTTTTCCGTCCGGGGTTACGAGCACGATCTGCTTGGCATTGGAATCCGCCACGAAAATATTCCCGGAGGCGTCCATGGCCATGCCGTTTGCCAGTTTGAACCCCGAGGCATATTCGGCGGCTTTGCCGCCCACATCAAGTTTGAGCAGGCGATTGGAAGCGGAGAAGACGATGCTCCCGTCCGGAGCAAGCGCCAATCCGCACAACGAAGTCCCATCGTTCTTCGGGTCCCGCGCGTAGAGCTGTTCCAGACCTTTTTCTTTGGTGTATTTCCAGAGATGGTCGGTGTCCGTAATATAAAGAACGCCGCTCGAGTCAAAGGCCAGGTTCTCCGGGCCTTTAAGCCCGCCCAGAAAAACCGCGGGCGCCGCGCTCAGCAGGATGCTCGCCAGGACCGTTAAACCCAAAACCGCAGATTTGGTTCTCATGTTTTCCTCCTAAAAGATTCGCTATCAGCCGGGAAATTCTAGCGCGGTTTGAAAAAGAAAACAAAAAGGGAGCTTGCGGCTCCCGAATTATTTCTCTTTTTATCGCCTTTTCTAACCTTGGTAATTGGGTAAGCACCGCCATCCCCTTTGTCAAGAGTCAGACTCGGGCAGGGTTTGAGAGGCTGTGGAATATTGGTGAGGCAGAGTGGAGTTAATTATCGCGCAGGAGGCTCTGAACCCAGGCGATCTCTTCTTTCAGACCCAACTCGACAGAGCCTTTGGGAGCATAGCCCAGTTCCTGTCGGGCTTTGCTCGTGTCAGCCAGGGTTTCCTGCACATCGCCTTTGACCCGCGGCTCGTATTTGAGCTCCGCGCTTTTTCCGCACAGCTGGAAAATGGTCTGGATGGCATCCATCAATTTGGTCTGATGCCCTCCGCCCAGATTATAGGCCTCGCCGGTCCGGCCCCGGTCAAAGACCGCGAGCGCTCCCGCGACAATGTCCTGGACATAGGTGTAATCGCGGAGCTGGGAGCCGTCGCCATAGATTGTGATCGGCTCGGAGAGCAGGCAGGCGCGGATGAATTTGTGGAACGCCATATCCGGCCGCTGGCGCGCGCCGAACACGGTGAAGAACCGGAGCGTGACAAAATGAACCCCGTAGTTTTTGTAATACAGATAACAAAGACCCTCGCCAGCCAGCTTGGTCGCGCCGTAGGGCGAGAACGGCCGCTTCAAGGATTCCTCCGGCGTGGGGTATTGGTCGGTGTCGCCATAGACCGAACTGGTGCTGGCAAAGACCATGCGCAGCTTGGAAAACTCGCGCATGGCCTCGAGCAGGCGCTGGGTGGCCCGGATATTATGCTCGAGGTAATGGTCAAAGTCCGTGCCCCAACTGGTCCGGACCCCGGCCTGGGCGGACAAATGAAACACGCCGTCCACCCGGCCCAGGACTTCACGCAAATTCACCTGGTTGAGGTTGGCCTCCAGCAATTCAAATCCGGTCTTGCCTTTGAGGCCGGCTAGATTTTTTTCCTTGATCCGGCGCGGGTAAAAATCCGTGAAGCAATCCAGCCCGAGCACCTGGTCGCCCCGGTCCAGCAGCGCTTCTCCCAGGTGCGAGCCGATAAATCCCGCGGCTCCGGTCAATAGATATCGCAATTTAAACTCCTTTATTCGGTAAAAAGATTTCTAATCTTGGTCCGGTTCGGATTTTTGATCACGCTCTTTTCGGTGATGATCGCGCTGATCAGGCCGGCCGGCGTCACATCGAACGCCGGGTTCCAGCCGCAGACCCCGCGGGGCGCGATCCGCTTTCCCCTAATCGAGAAAATCTCCTCCAGGCTCCGTTCTTCAATCGGGATTTTTTCTCCGCCCGGGCAGGCGCGGTCAATGGTGGAAAGCGGAGCCGCCACATAAAACGGGATCCCGTGATGCCGGGCCAGCACCGCCAGCGAGTAAGTCCCGATCTTGTTGGCCGTGTCCCCGTTGCGCGCGATCCGGTCCGCGCCCACGATGATCTTGTTGATCTTGCGGTTCCGCATCGCCCAGCCCGCCATATTGTCCGAGATCAAGGTCACCGGGATGCGGTCTTTTTTCAGCTCCCACGCGGTCAATCTCGCGCCCTGCAAAAACGGCCGCGTCTCGTCCGCGAACACCTGGATCTTTTTCCCCTGCTCCTTCGCGGCCCGGATCACGCCCAAAGCCGTGCCGTATCCGCCGGTGGCGAGCGCGCCGGCGTTGCAGTGAGTGAGGATCACATCCCCGCTGTGTAACAGCTTCGCCCCGTTTTTGCCCATTTTTTTGTTGGTCGCGATATCCTCGGCCAGGATGTTTTGGGCTTCTCGAACCAGGAGCTTCGCGCGTTCGGAGCTGGAAAGATCGCGGGAGATGATGGCTTGGTGGTTCATCCGATTGATCGCCCAGAACAAATTCACCGCGGTGGGCCGGGTCCGGGCCATTCTTCTGAGGGCCTGTCCGAATTTTTCCCACCATTCCGAATGATCGCTTACCTTGCTCAACTCCAGCCCGGCCAGGGCCAGGCCGAACCCCGCGGCGATCCCGATCGCGGGCGCGCCTCGGATCGCCATTTGCTCAATGGCCCGCGCCACCTGCTCGGGAGTCCGGAGCACCAGATAGATTTCGTCCTGCGGCAGCCGGCGCTGGTCCAGCATCAACACCCGGTTGTTCTTGAAAGCGATGGTATAAAAGCTCATGCTTATTTTCCGCAGGTCCGGACCATGCCGAACCCGGCGAATTTCGCCCGGCTTCCCAATTCCTCTTCGATCCCGAGCAGCCGGTTGTATTTCGCGATCCGCTCGCTCCGGCTCACCGACCCGGTCTTGATCTGGCCGCAACCGGCCGCAACCGCCAAATCCGCGATAAAGGTGTCCTCCGTCTCGCCCGAGCGGTGGCTGATCACCACCCCGTAGCCCGCCTGCTTGGCCAAGGCAATGGTCTCCAGGGTCTCGGTCACCGTGCCGATCTGGTTGAGTTTGATCAGGACGGCATTGGCAACTTTTCTTTCAATGCCCAGGCGCAGCCGCTCGATATTGGTCACGAAAATGTCGTCTCCAATCAACTGGGTCTTCTTGCCCATCTGTTCGGTCATCAGCCTCCACCCCTCCCAGTCATCCTCCGCCAGGCCGTCCTCGATGCTGATGATGTGGAATTGCTTCGCCAGGGTTTCATAGTAGTCAATAAATTTCCCCACCCCGAGCGTTCTCCGCTCCGCGGCCAGCCGATACGCTCCGTTCGAGAAAAATTCGCTCGAAGCCGGGTCCAGCGCGATCGCCACCTCTTTCCCGGGCTTAAACCCGGCGTCCTCGATGGCCTTGATCAGAAATTCCAAAGGCTCGCGGTTGGATTTCATCACCGGGGCAAATCCGCCCTCGTCGCCGACCCCGGTGGACAGCCCCTTTTGCTTGAGCAGAGATTTCAGACACTGAAACACTTCCGAGCCCCAGCGCAACGCCTCGCGAAAAACCTTGGCGCCGCCCGGCACGATCATGTATTCCTGAAAGTCCACGCCGTTGTCCGCATGCTTGCCGCCGTTCAAAACATTCATCATGGGCATGGGCAGGACCCGGGCGTGCTCCCCGCCCAGGTGACGATAGAGCGGGAGGTTTTCCGCGCGCGCGCTCGCCCGGGCATAGGCCATGGAAACGCCCAGGATGGCGTTGGCCCCGAGCTGAGACTTGTTCTTGGTCCCGTCCAGCGCGATCATGGCCCGGTCAAGCTTCTCCTGCCTCCCCGTGGGCAGGCCGATAATTTTTTTAGCGATGATTTTGTTGACATTGGCGACCGCCTTGAGCACGCCCTGGCCGTGGTATCTCTTCGGGTCCCGGTCCCGGAGTTCCAGCGCCTCATGCACCCCGGTGCTGGCCCCGCTCGGGACCGCGGCGTTGGTCCTCAAGCCGTTGGAAAGTTCCATCGTCACCAGGACCGTGGGTTTTCCCCGGGAATCCAAAATCTCGCTCGCGTGAATTTTTCTTACCGTCGTCATTGGCTTTCCTCCTTTTCATCCGGATGGCGCCCAGCCGCTCCGATTGAATCCGCGAGGGACCGGGCGATCAAAAGCATCCCCGCCGCATTGGGATGAATAATGTCCTGGTCCGGATGGTCGAAATAGGTTTTAACATTGCGCGCCCGTAAAATCAAATCCAGGTCCAAAAGCGGCGCCCCGGTTTCTTGCGTAACTTCCCGCACCATGAGGTTATAGCGATTATGGATTTGTTCAAGCGAGTCGCCTTGTTTGAGGAAACCCAGATACTCGAAATAGTCGGGCAAGGGTCCCAGCCCGAACCCGGCTGGCGCCGTGAGCAGGATTACTTTGGCGCCTTCCGCGTTTGCGCGTTCAACCATTTCTTTCAGGTTTTTCCGGTAGTTCCCGGCGGGTACGCGGAATTTTTCCTGCCCGCTCCGCGGGGCTAGGCCCGGGAGGTTGGCCGCGAATTTATTGAGGAGCTGGTAAGTGCGGAGCTTGGAGACCGGGTCGCGGATCCTGGTTAGCCAGATCTCGCTCTTGATTTTCTGCTCCGAGTCCGAAAATCCCCGGGCTCGCCAATGGTCGTTCCATCCATATAATATTATTACCAGGTCCGGGTGATAGTCGCGCATCACCTTGCGCAGCAGGTTTTTGCCCTGCTCGGATGAATATCCCGGGACCCCGAAATTATAAACCTGAAATATTTTGCCGCCTGGTCCGTTCAAAATTTGTTCGAGCAGTTCCGGGTATGCGGCCGCGGCCGTGCCGAAGGTGACCGAGTCGCCCAAACAGGCGATCCGGAAAACCCCGGCCGGTTTTTCGTTCGAGAAATCTTTTCCGCGGAAGCCCTGTTGGTTGAGCGGACCGAAGCCCAGCTTGAAGTCATAGCCGGGCTTCATCCGGAAGAGCAGGGCCGGGTCGCGCTCGAAGACCTGGTGCAACTCGACCCGGTTCGGGTATCCGAACTGCATGTAGCTCAAATTCCTCTGGTAGCGGAATCCGGACAGATGAAGGATGATTTCCAAACCGGCAAAGAAAAATATTACGGCGAGAAGCGCAAAGACGAGCTGGCGAAGGACCGGACTATTTTTGCTCAAGGTAGATCTCGATGATTCCGGCCAGCCGCTCCGCGATCAGGGCATGACCTTTGCCGTTGGGATGGCCGTTGTCCACCATCAATGTTTTCCCCCCGTGCGAAAAAAGCGCTCGCAGGTCGAGGAGCGGGATGTTGTCGTGAGAAGAAATTTCCTGATTGATCGCCGGCAGGTTCCAGCGATGCCAATCCTCGGGCAACCGGCCGCCCGATTTCCGAGCCAGTTCTTCCAGGCCGTCGGTGGCCGGGTCAAGGGGCAGGCTGGGGAAATCCATATTAAGCAGAATCACCTGGCAGCCCGAAGCATCGCAGCCCTTTTTGACGGTTTCGAAATTTCTCAGATACGCTTCTGTGTTCACCTTGCGCTTCAACTTGGGCAGAAAGGTTTTCGGGTCCAGGCTCAAGCCCTGCCGCCTCCGCTCCAGATAAACTACCCCGGACTTGACCAGCTTATAAATCTGGCTGCGGCTGAGCAGCAGGTCCAATCGGTTTTTTTGCCAGGCCCGGGCGTCGAACTGTTCGCGGTCGCTGGCGAGCGCGGGCAAGCGGTCATTAGGCCCGAACCCGAAGATGACCAGGTCGGGGGCCAATTTTTGGCCAAACGTTAAAAATTGTTCCTTGCCTTGAAAAGAAGTGTAGCCGGTGACCCCGAGGTTGATGACTTCAATTTGGCGGTCCGGGTATTTTTTTTCGAGCAGGGCGTGCAACTGCGCCGGATAGGTTTCGTCATCCCCCACGCTCCAGCCGAAAGTCACCGAGTCGCCCAGGCAGACGATGCGATAGGTCCCCGGTTTTTTCGCGATTGAAAAATCCTTGCCGCGGAAGCCGAAGTTGTTGATCCGCACCGGTTTGAGATATACCCCTTTGGTATCGAGGATTTGGTTGGGTTTGAACTTCCAAAACACCGCGGGGTCAAACTCGACCGTGCGGTTTGCGACCCGCCGGAACCTGCACAGGTCGAGCAGGGGCATGCCCAGCAGGTCCGCGGAAAAACTGTAGTAGAAGCCGAAATCATGAATGCGCAAAATGAACTCGAGGCCGCCGAAAAAAATTATGACCGCGGCCAGGGCATAGAGGAATTTTCGGGCAAAGGGGATCTCAGCGGCCAAGTTTCAAGACCTCCGTGTAGGCGTTAAGCAGGCTCTCCCGCATTTTGGTCATGGACAAATTCTCGCGCACAAATTTCTGGCCGCGCGAGGCCAGCTGGATCCGGAATTCGTCGTTTTCCAGCAGGGCCTGGATTTTCATGGCCAGCTCCAATTCCTCGCCCGAGCTGAACAGGATCCCGGTTTTGCCGTCCGCAATCACCTCCGGGATGCCGCCCGCGTCCGAGCCGATCGCCACGCAGCCCGCGGCCATTCCTTCCGCCAGGCTCAAGCCGAAACCCTCCTGCCAACTGCCCAAATAAATGATCAGGGCCTTCCGGTATTCGGCGATCAATTCTTCAAAGGACCTGCCGGAGCGGAATTTGAGTTTGATCCCGAGCGCGTAGAGCTTGCCCAGAATTCGGCCATGCAGATACTCGTCTCCGATCACCTCGGCCCGGAAGGGATAATCGGGGAAATCCTTGCGCGCGATCCGGAGCGCCGCGATCAAGGTCCCGAGACCTTTCCTCCAGTCGTCCCTGCCCACCAGCAGGATCAAGGGCTCGCGGGGCGCAACCGGATCCGCGTAGAGCCGGTCGTATTCAATAGCGATCGGGACCAGGAAGACTTTGGGGTTCATCACATACCTGGCCACGGCCTGGCTGTGCACGATCACCGCGTTGGCGGCGTTGAGGATCTTGCTGTAGCGGGGCTTGCGCCGTTTCTGGAACAGCCAGCGCAAGGGCGCGTCCACGCTCCAGAAAAAACGGTACTCGGCCCAGTAGTAGTCATGGAGGTCCGCGATCACCGGCGCCGGCTGGTCCTTCGCGTCTTCCAGCCGGGCGCTCTTGACATCAATGAGGTGGATCAGATCGAACCCGCGCTTGGGGACTTCCTTCAAAAATTCCAGCTCGACCGCTCCGGCCAGGGCCTTTTGCAGCCGGTCCGCGTAGCTGGACACCCCGGTCCGGGCCTTGCCCGGCCGGTAAATCGCGGCCACCCGGATGTTCATGCGCCGGTCCTCCACCAAAACTCGAAATCCTCGATCCGCTCGCCCGGCCGGTAATTCGCCAGCAGCCAGTCCCAGAATTCCGGGAACCGGATGGCTTGGTGATAGGAATCAATGGGCGCCAGCGCGTTAATGTCATTATGGACCAACACCACGAGTTTCGGTTTCCTTTGTTCGAGTTCGGCCAAAAATATTTTCCGGAAACGCTCGCGCAGTTCGAGTCCGAATTTATTGCGGGCCGGGAAATCCAGCGGGTAGTCGGAATGGAACCGGGAAGGAGATCTGCGCGCGGCCAGGTAGTTGATGCCCGGCTCGTACCCGAACACCAGCACATAATCCGACGGCGCGGTCCGCTCGCGGATCCAGTTCGCCACCACCCAGGTTGCATAAGTATTGAAGTCCCTACGGTTCCCGGAAAGCGGCTCTTGGAAGCGCGCGTAATATTGGCCGCGTTCGGTCTTTCCCTCCAGGTAATCGAGCGTCCGGTAATGGCGCTGAACCAGGAAATAGATGCGCGCCGAGCTCAGGGCCCAGATCAGGATCATGGCCAGGGCCAACCCTTGCCGGACTTTTCCGCGGCGGTCCGTTAACCCCGCAACCGCGATCGCCAGGATCACGGCGCAGGGCGGGATCAGGATGAGCAAATGATAGAAAAAGAAACGGCCCTGGAGCAGGAGTTCGAGCAGGGCCGCGGCGAGCCAGGCCAGGGCTAGAAAATATTCGGGGGATTTGTTTTTCTTGAAGGCGAAGAAAACCCCGGCCGGGACCAGCAGCAGGGATAAGCCGAAGATCAGCCAGACCTCCCCGGCGAACCGGCCGGCCAGAAGCGTTGCGGATCGGCCGCCGCCCTCGAGGTGGAAAAGATTGAACAGGATCACCTCGTCAAAAAATTCCCGGCCGATGCCGCGGAATCTGAAATAGCAGAGCCAGACGAATAGTCCGAGGAACAGCCCAAGCAGGAACAGGATGGCGATTTTTTTCTTGTCCTGCGAAAAGGACCGGAGGAAGATCAAAAGCCCGAGGATTAGCCAGAAGCCGCTGGGCTTGACCATCAGCATCTGGCTGAGGACCGCGCCGGCAGCGATGCCAAAAAGGGCGCGGCCGAAAGAGGTTGGGCGCTTGACGGCCTCGAAGGCGAAAAGCGTTGCGAGCGCGGCCAGGGGCATGATGAAAGTCTCGGCCTGTCCGTTCCACCAGCAGGAACTGAACAGACAGAGCAAAGGAACGGCGGTGCACAGCGCGGCGATGAACGCGAGCCTCGAGTTGAACATGCGCCGGGCCAGGACCCAGACCAGGGCCACGGTGCTCATGCGGCTCAAGAGGTCGGCCAGGTTGGGACCCCACATGGCGCCCCTGCTCAGTTGCAAAAATATCGCGTAGATCAGATATAGCCAGGGGCCTTTGTGCTCGAATGCGAATTTATACGGCCACCACTCGCCCACCCAGCACCAGGCCACATAGGAATAGATGCCTTGGTCGCGGGTGAAGGGGATGGGCAGGAACAGCACGGCCGAGCCCGCGAAAATGATGAGCAGGACCAGGAGTCCCAACAGGCTGTAACTAAATCGTCTCATCTTCGCGCTTTCCAGAGTTCCAATAGACCTGGGTAGGAGCTTGAAAGCCATCGCTCAAGTTTAAATCCCGGAGCGGTTTTGGCAAAAATCTCGCGTCGGGACTTGAGGTCCGCTTTGAGCAGCCGCAAAAAATTCAGTCGGGCCTTGAACGCGCCTTTTCTTCCGAAGAGGAGTGCGCCGAAAAACGACGCCCACTCGTAGAGCATGATCCAGGGCAAAGATTTCAGGATCAAGCCGAGGTCCCAGTTCCGGACGATGGCGCGGAGCTTGTTGCGCGGCAGGTAATAGTCCTTGATGCCCATGCCCGCGGTGGTCGCGGAACCCTGATGATGAACAATCGAACTCGGACAGTAAACCGCTTTCCAGCCCGCGCGGCCAGCCCGGTAGGCTAAATCCGCGTCCTCGTAATAAATGAAAAAATCCTCCGGGTAGAAACCAAGTTGCTTGAGCATGCTTCCCCGGTAAAGGCCCGCCACCCCGCAGGCCCCGAAAATTTCTTTCCCTTCGCTTTCCGGCTCCGGCTTTAAAAGATAAACCAGGCCGTTCCGGCCTGGATAGATGCCCCCGGATTCAAGCTTGCCGGTCTGCTTGCCGATCACCTTGCTCGCAACCATCCCGAGCTTCGCGTCCGAATCCAGCGCGGCAACCATTTCCTTGAGCCAATCCGGCTCCGCCGGCGCGTCATTATTGAGCACCGCGATCTCATCGCCCCGGCTATCTCGCCAACCCTGTACGCAGGCGTAGGCGAATCCGCGATTCGCGCCCAGCTCGATAATCCTGGCCCGCGGAAAGCGCGCCCGGATTTTTCCGACCGAGCCGTCGCTCGAGCCGTTGTCAACCACAATGGTTTCAAAATCCTTGAAGCTTTGCCGCTCCAGGCTTTCGAGCGTCGCGAAAATGAACGGGTCGCCGTTCAGGTTCACGAGTATGACCGAGACTCTCATAGCGGCCGGAACCCTCTCTGCATCCAGCCCAAGAGTTCTCCCAGACCGATCCGGCGCAGGGCCTTCACCGTTTGCCGTTTCTTCGATCTTTGGAACATCGAAAAGAATCCCGACCAGGTTCCTTTTAGAAAATCACCGAGCCGGCCGGAACGAAAAAGGTGATACCCGAACCCGCGCAGCCAGCCGAGCTTGATCAGCGGGATGAGCAAGAAGATTGCGCTCAGGGGCAGGTTGTCCCAGATGAGATACCAGCGGTTGCGGCTGATCAGATAAACCCGCTGGCCGCTTTCCATCCGCTTCCGGCCCGGCTGATCCTTCAGTTCGGTCCCGGCCCCGAGATGATAAACCACGGCCTGCGGGACCAGCATGCCCCGGGCTCCGGCGAGCCGGGCGCGCAGGAAAAAGTCAAGGTCCTCAAGATATGCGAAATAATCGGGATCGAACTTGCCGATCCGGTCGAACAATTTATTCCGGATCAAGACCGCTGCGGCGGAAGCGAGAAAAACCTCCACCGGCCGGACCTGACCGCCGATCGTCTCGTTTTCGAAAATCGGCAGCGACCGGCATTGCAAAGTATAGCGGACCCCGGCGCTCTCGATTTTTTCCGGAGACTCTTTCTGGAGAATAAGGGAGGCGAAGAAATCAAACTCGGGATTTTTGTCCGCGCCGGCCACGAGTTCAAAAAGCCAGTCCTGGTCCGCGACCGCGTCGTTATTGAAGAGCGCGATCAAGTCGGCCTGGGCCTGTTCGAGGCCGAGGTTGACCGCGCCGGCAAAACCGAGGTTTTGGTCCAGACGAATGATCCTGGGCTTGAGCAAATGAGTTTGCAGGATCGAAACCGAGCGATCGCTCGAACCGTTGTCAACCGCGATCACTTCGAAATCCTTGAAACGCTGCGCGAGCAGCGAATCCAGGCACGCGCCTAAAAATGACTCGCCGTTAAAGTTTGGTATAACTACGCTAACCTTCGGTATGACAGCCTCCTCCATCTATTCTCAATTATTCTCGGATTTGAGCAAACCGGCGCCTATTCTATTGGATAAAATCATGGCGGATTGGTTCGGTTGCCGCAAAAGCCCGGCGCGGCTAGAATCTATTCTGATGAGAAGGATCGGAATCACCACCACCGTGCCGATCGAGGTCATGCTCGCCGGAGGCGCGGTCCCGGTGGACCTGAACAATATTTTCATCTCCGCGCTGGAGCGGGACCGGCTTCTAGCCCAAGCCGAGAGTTTCGGTTTCCCGCTCAACCAGTGTTCCTGGGTCAAAGGCGTTTTCTCGGCCGCGCGCGAGCATGGGATCAAAGAGGTCGTGGGCGTTACCCGGGGCGATTGTTCGAGCACGGAGAAATTGCTGGAGGTCTATCGGATGCTCGGGATGAAGAGCATCCCGTTCGCGTTTCCCGCGGACCGGGACCGGGCGGCGTTGTTGAAAGAGTTGAAAAATTTTGCGCGGCATTTCCGCACCAGCTTGAGCCAGGCGGAGAAGGTCCGCCGCGAGTTGGCCGGGATCAGGAACAAATTGGCTCGGCTGGACCGGATGACCTGGCAGAGCAACCAGGTGTCGGGCTTCGAGAACCATCTCTGGCTGGTCTCGGC
>CAIUDS010000346.1 GCA_903897985.1 uncultured delta proteobacterium | reverse complement strand
CGCTGGAAAGGGGCGGGGAGCTTTTGCTGGTTGACTGCGGGGTGGCGTTCCCGTCCGAGCAGATCCTGGGGGTGGAGCTGAAAATCCCGGACCTGCGCTGGGTCTATTCGCGGAAGGACCGCCTGATCGGGGTGGTGCTCACGCACGGGCACGAGGACCATATCGGGGCGATTCCCTTTTTGCTGCGCAACGCGGATGTCCCGGTGTATGGGACGCGGCTGACCCTGGGGCTGGTGAAGGCGAAGCTGGAGGAATACCATCTGCACAAGAAGCCGCGGCTGCTCCCGATCGCCGCGGGCGAGCGCCGCCAGATCGGGAGCTTCGACCTCGAGTTCATCCAGACCAGCCACTCGATCGCGGATGTGGTCGCCATCGCATGGCGCACCGAACAGGGCATCATCCTCCATTCCTCGGACTTCAAGCTCGACCCGACGCCGGTGGACGGCAAACGGATGGACCTGAACAAGCTGGCGCGGCTGGGGGAGGAAGGCGTGCTGGCATTTTTATCGGACAGCACGAATGTGGAGCAGGAAGGCTATACGCCGAGCGAACGGGAGGTCGGCAAGGCGCTGTTCGAGATTTTTAAAGAGGCCAAGGGCAGGATCGTGGTCGCGTCCTTTGCCAGCCACATCCACCGCATCCAGCAGGTGGTGGAGGCCGCGAGCGCGCTGGGCCGCAAAGTCCTGATCCAGGGCCGGAGCATGGAGGCCACTTCCAAAATCGCGAACGAGTTGGGATACCTCTCGTTTCCGCCCACGCTGCTGATCCCGGTGCAGAAGGCCCGGAGCGTCCCGCCGGAGAAGCTGGTGGTGATCACCACGGGCAGCCAGGGCGAGCCGTTGAGCGTGCTTTCGAGGATGGCGCGGGGCGAGCACAAGCAACTGAAGGTGATCCCGGGGGACACGGTGGTGCTCTCGAGCAAGTTCATCCCCGGCAACGAAAAGGCGATCCAGAATTTGATCAACGACCTCTACCGGCGCGGCGCCGAGGTCTTTTACGAAAAGGTGAGCGAGATCCATTGCTCGGGCCACGCGAGCCGGGAGGAACTCAAACTGGTGATCAGCCTGGTGCGGCCGAAATATTTCATCCCGGTCCACGGCGAATACCGGCACCTGGTCAAGCACAAGCAACTGGCGCTGCAGATGGGGGTGAAAGAGGACCGGTGCCTGGTGGTCGAGAACGGCGCGGTGGTGGAATTCGATGATGGCGCGGGGAAGGTTTTGGAGCGGATGGCGTTGGAGCCGGAATTCCTGGACGGGAACCGGGCGCGGGTTCCGGCGCACATTTTGAAGGGCCGGGCGCGGCTGGCCCAGGCGGGCGCAATCTTTTTGAGCGTGGCCATAGACCGGGAGCGGAAACAGGTTCTGGAACTCAAGCTGAAAACCCCGGGCGCGCTCGAGGAAACTGAGAACAACGGGCTTTTGCTGGAAGCCAAGGGGAAATGCGAGCACCGGCTGAAGCAGCTCGAGCTGGACCGAACCTCGGCGGTGGAAATAGAGGACCAGCTTTTGGCCGAACTCAAGCGTTTTTTCAAGGCTAAATTCCGGCGGCGGCCGCTGGTCCTGGTTTCGGTGCTGCTGGTGTGAGCAGGGAATCCCTTTCGGTGGCCCTCAGCGCGGAAGCTCCGAGGCGGGCTAGACCGGCTAGGGATCGGAATTGCTGAACATCAATTTGAAGGCGACCAGCAGTTGGGCGAAGATTTTTTGGGCGTGCTCCGGATCGGGCTCGAGGCGCCATTGCATGAAAGTTCCCTGGCCCTGAGCCACCACCACCCGGGCCAGGGTTTCCGCCGCAAAGGGATATTCCATTGATAGCCCTGCCGGGCAAAAAGATCGAGAGACCCTGCCCTGATGCGCTCCCGGGTCTTTTCACCCAAGCTTTCCCTTTTTTTCCGGACAACTTTCGTTTCTATGCCTAGGGACTGGTAATGGTTATGGTCACTTGGGCGTTCGGACCCAGGGCCTTGGTGTGCTTGGTCGCGCTCTCCGGGACCGCGGCCTTGATCACCGCCGTGCCCACTCCGGTGGCCTTGAACCACATCGTCGCTTTGCCCCCGGAGGCCATGGTATCGGTCACGCAGTAGCGCGAGCCCGCGGGATAGCCGGCCGGCGGGCTTCCGGCCGGAACCGCGCTCCCGTCTCCGCCCCACAACTCGCCCTTGTCCGAGCCGCTCTCGAGATAGAACACCACCCCCACCCCGCTCCGCTTCCAGTTAAAATTGGATTCTAAACTCACTTCGATCGCGGTCCATTCGCCAACCGTCATCGCCACCGTAGCCGAACTTTCCCGGATAATGGTGTCGCCCTG
>CAIUDS010000345.1 GCA_903897985.1 uncultured delta proteobacterium | reverse complement strand
TCTTGCCGCTGCCGGTGCCGTTATACATCTCCATGCGGCTTTGGGTCCCGTCGCTATAGAAGTCATTGGTCATCGGCTTCATCTTGGGGATATACATCTCCACCTCGGACATCGAGGTGGTCGGGGCCGCGGCAAACGCCAGCGGCGCAACCAGGGCCATTGCCAGAACCAATCCGAGCATCAACTTTTTCATTTTCTCTCTCCTTTTTTTCGCCGGCTATCTGATTTTTGCCCGGGCCGGCGGTCCCCGGGCCGCGCCCCTTGGCGCAAACGATCAACTCCTATCTATTCATCCCGGGCATTCCGGGCATCTTCATATCCTGGATCTGGTAGTCGGACGGGATGTCCAGCGCGCCCGCGGGCATGGCCGCGTTCTTTTCAAACTTGAGCATGCGCAGTTCCTGGACCTTTTTCCCGGCCCCGTCATAAACCACCCAGCGCTTGATCATCTCGTTCTTGTCCACATAATAATCAAGATAACTCCGGTCCGCGGTGGTAACCCGATAGACCGTGTAGTCCTCGCCGTTCCAGTTCTCCGCGCCCTTGTTCTCGACATTCGTGCCGGCCTTGGCGCCCTCGGCGTCCATCCATTCCTTCCAGGTTTCATACTTGCCGGTCTGACTCTCCGCGGGCCCGCCCATATGCATCATGCCCCCGGCCATCTTGGTGCCCTTTTTATTCGCCGGATCCAGCATATACATTTCGTTGTCCTTCATGAGGTGGACCATGATCAACTTCTTGTCCGCGCCCGCGCCCTGATACATCTCCATCCGGCTGTTCTTGCCGTCCATATAGGAGATCATGGTGCTGGCCGCGCCTCCTTCCGGAACAATCTCGACCTCGGTCATCATCGGACCGGCCATGCCGGTTTCCGGGGCTTTAGCGGGCTGCTCCATGGGCATTCCCGGCTTTTCCGCCGTGGGCATCGGCTCCGCCGCGGGCTCCTTTTTCTTGCAGGAACCCCCCCCCATCAGCAATAACGCCAGAACATAAACCAACTTTTTCATTTTTTTCCTCCTGGTTAGAGTTGTTCTCCATGTTTCTTGATCCGGTCCCAATCCATCTCGATGCCCAGACCCGGCTTGTCCGGCACCTTCACATAGCCGTCCTTGTCAATCTTGAACGGCTCGGTCAGCATGAAGTCCCGCGCCTCGGGCACCCATCCGGGCGGCTCGAACGGGAACTCGCAATACGGGCAAATCGGCGTGGCCGCCATCAGTTGCAAATTGGCCGCAAACCCGATCCCATTGGTCCAGGTATGCGGACTGAACTCCAGGTTGTGCGCCTCGGCCATTCCCGCCACCTTCTTGCCGTTCAGGATCCCGGTGCTGATCGTGACATCGGGCTGCACCACATCCAGGCACTCGCCCTCGATCAGGTCCCGCAATTCGGACAGGTCCACATTGAATTCTCCGCCTGCTATTTGGATGCTCGTACTCGAACGGAGTTGCCGGTAGCCCGCATAGTCGGTCTTGAACAGCGGCTCCTCCAGCCAGCGAATCCCGAACTCCTCATACGCCCGGCAGGTCGTCATCGCCCGCTTCAAGGTCCAGCGCGGATACGCCCCGAACGCGTGGATGGGCCAGCCCTGGTTCGCGTCAACCATCAAAACAAAATCGTCCCCCACCGCCTTTCGCACTGTTTCCACCGCCACAATGTCGTCCTTCATCTCCATCGCCTTCACCCGCAGCTTCACCGCCTTGAAACCCATTTCCTTCAGCTTCAGCACTTCCTCCGCGCGCTTGTCCGGAGCGTGCATTTCCCCGGTCGAGCAGTAGGCCAGCAGCTTGTCCGGGCCGCCCCCGAGCAGCTTGTAAATCGGCTGCTTACAGGCCTTGCCGATGAGGTCCCACATGGCGATCTCCGCGAACCAGGCCCTGTAACCCAGGAACAACGCGCTCCGGAGCATCTTCAGGGTGTCCTCCACCTGGAAGGGGTCGCGGTTCAAAAGGAACGGTTTGAGCAGGCTCACCAGGGCCTTGGCCTCGTCCAGGATGCCCACTCCGGCCGCGTAACCCTCAAGGCCATCGTCGGTCTTGAGCGCGAGGATCAGGCAGGTGTTTCTAGTCTGCGGGAACCCCGGAATCCAGGTCGGCCAGAAAGTGGCCGGCAGCGGGTAATGACACAACCAGGCTTTTACTTCCACTATTTTCATCTAACCCTCCTCCTTTATAATGATTCCAATTTATTCGCCTCAGGGAAGCAGAAATTTTTTGAGATCTTCGTATTTTATTTCCAGAACTTCATCCGTTATTTGATTCAGCCTCCGAGCGCCACCGGGAAGATACCGGCCATCTCGAGTCAAAAAACATGCATTGATGACCTTTTTTCCCGAATCCTTGATGGCTTGAACTGCGGGGACATAATCCTGATCGCCGGAGACAATTATGGCCGCATCATATATATTTCGCAACTCCAACAAATCAACCGCCAGCTTAACATCCACCGCTTTTTCCGGGCCCATGGATTTATCAAACAGGTTATAACGGATGGCGCCGGCTCTGCGGAATTCAACCGCTTTGTGTTTTTGAGCGATGCCGTTTTGAATCTCAATCCAACCTTCAAACCGCCTGCGGAAATCCATCTCCCTTTCCCGTAACTCCGTGACCATCTCCTTGAGCCGCTGAGTTCGTTTGTCGCCGCTGAGATGCTCCAATTCTTTTTGGTAAGGAGGATGCTTGGAAAGCAATTTGATTAAGGTTTCCTCATTTTCGGGGAATTTGTAAGGATAGACCTCCAGATGCTGAACGACATACCAATAGGTTCTTATCCTTTCAGAGCAATCACATCGGCGGGTAAGATATTCAAAAAAGCCTTCCCAATCCGCCTTTTTGGGAAGATATTCTTCCTTTGCAAATTCCCCCCTGAACAACTCGACCAAAGAATAGCGGAAGTTTTCACCGTCTATAAAAATGCCGGACTTGCCCATGCTCCCTCCCGATCAAAGAAAAAGGCGAGAAGCACACAGCTTCTCGCCAGCGGTTCTTGTAGCCCGGGACACACCCAAGCTACCAATCTTTTCTACTATTAGTAGTATAAGCACATCCATTCCTTTTGTCAAGAAAAATCTTGGCTCCCGCTAGATCCCTGATTCCAGATCGGCCAGAAAGTGGCCGGCAGCGGGTAATGACACAGCCAGGCTTTTACTTCCACTATTTTCATCTAACCCTCCTTGGCAATGGCTAATTATTCCACTGCCCAGGCCTTAAATCAAATCGCGTTATTTCCTGCAACGGATTCCTGAAAAAGGTAGATTATGGTTTGGGAAAAGGATCGCGCTCGGAATTGACTGACGGTTGGTAACCCTCCAGTTCCTCCTTGGTCACCGGGGTCTGGCCGAGGAACGCCGGTTCCCAAAGCAGGAACAGGGCGGTGGTGAGCAAATAATGTTTGATGCCAAAGCCGTCCTGGTCCAGGATGCTCCCCATCGTAAGGGTTGCGGGGTCAAGCTTTTTCGGCCGGGCCTTGAATTTGTTTTTGTAAATGCGCAAATGCACGACCTTGGGCTCAAGCGCCAGGATTTTCACCACCCCGTATTGATCCGGTTCCATCGCCACGGAATAGATGCCCCCGACCTTCAACTCGGAAACCTGCCGGACTTGCCGGGCGGCAGGACGGGTGACCCAAAAAGTTATGGCTGCGCTGACGGCCAAAGCGATTATGGCTCCGATAATCTTCTCTGTTCTTTTTATCTCCACGGCTGTGGGCCCGCCCTCGGCTTAAGACTTTCCGCAGCTTGAGCAGGAACTGGAGGAACAGGATGAGCAACTTGAGCTTACGGAGCTGGACCGGAATTTCTCGCCGCTCTTGTGCGCGAATACGCTCATTTTTTTATGGACCTTGCCGGATGAACACTTCGGGCAGCAAACTTTTTCGTCCGAGTTCCGGACCAGTTCCTCGAATTCCTTCTTGCACTTCTTGCATTGGTATTCAAACAGCGGCATTTTCCAAACCTCCGTAAATAGTATGATCATCGAGAGCCGGGGTGTCAATGGTATTCAGGAGTTGGGGATTGGGATTTGGGGGCTGGGCAATTCCCCAACCCCCAACCCCCCAGCTTGTCTTTGCCGCCGATCTTGATAAATTGAACCCATGACTTCCAGTGGAACATCCAGCAGGTTGCGCCTGCTCATGTTTGCCGCGCTGATGCTCGCCGGCATCCTGCCGTTCCTGCCCGGCCTGAAAGCGCCCTTCTTTTACGATGACGCCAACACCATCGTGATGAACCCGGCGATCAAGGCCCCGGCAAATTATGGCGATTTTTTCTCCAAGCTGGAAACCTTTTCCGCGGACCGCTCGCGCATGTTCCGGCCGCTCACCACCATCAGCGAGGCCCTGAACTGGAAATGGTTCGGCGACCGAACCCTGGGCTGGCACCTGACCAGTCTGTTCGCGCACACCCTTTGTGTGCTCCTGGTTTTTATCCTGCTGGAGTCGCTATCCGGATCGAGGTCGCTCGCATTCCTTTCCGCCCTCCTCTTTGCCCTCCATCCCTCCCGGGTCGAGCCGGTCCTATACATAAGCGCCCGGAGCGAAATCTTTGCCAGTCTGTTTTACCTTTTTTCCTTTTGGCTTTTTCTCAAATCCCAGACGCAGACCAAAAAACACCATGAAATTATTTTGGGAATTTTTAGTCTGCTGGGATTCTGGCTCGGGCTTTTTTCCAAAGACATCGCCATCACCCTGCCCGCGGTTTTGACCCTCGAGCGGGTGGTTTTTCGTAAATGGAATCGAAAAGCCGGCTGGTGGCTTGGAATTTTCTGGGCCAACGCGCTGATCTATCTCGGGCTTCGCAGAGTGCTCGACCTCTACACCTTTTTCCCCGCGGCCCGGCCCCGGCCCGTCGCGGACAACCTCCTGCTCCAGGCCCGGGTGATCGCGGCTTATTTGCGCGAACTGCTTTTGCCGGTGCACAATGTGGTCGAGTTGAAATTCAGCCCCGCGGCTCCGGTTGAAATCGCGCTGAGCATCATCCTTCTGGCGGCTATCCTCATTTGCGGCCTCTTCCTGCTCCGGCGCAAACCCTTGCTCGGGTTCTTCACGCTGTTCTTCTTCATTGTGATTTCGCCGAGTTCAAGCGTGGTGTCCTTGGTGGTGGAAGGAAACATCACGCGGGTATATCTGGCCGGACTGGCGGTGTTCGTGGTGCTGGCCGAGGTCATGCTCGCGGCCTGGAAAAAATCGAGAAAGACCGCTGTCATGGTCATCGTTTTTTATTTTGCTTGCCTGCTCGCGCTGAGCCTAAACTGGTCCAAGACCTGGCAAAGCCCGATCCGGCTCTGGTCCCGGACCGTGGCAAGTTTTCCGCATCATTCGCGCGGCCATAACAACCTGGGCATCCTGCTCGAAAAAAGCGGCAACTACGAGCAGGCCGAGCGGGAATATTATTTCGCGGTCCAGTCCGGTCCGGAGAACGCCGCGGGCCTGGTCAATTACGGCCGCATGCTGTTCGCGCGCGATGAATTGGACCGGGCCGAGCTCTATTTCCGGAAAGCGGTCCAGCTTGAGCCGCACAATTGCCCGGGCCGGATCGCCTACAGCCAGCTTTTGATCACGGAGAGCCGGCTGACGGAAGCCAAGGAATTATTGGACGCGATTGCTTTCTGCCCCGGATATGAATCCCAACTTGAAAGCCAGAAGCGGCGCGTGAACGCTCTCCTCAATCTCCCCTGATGCTTACCACAAAGACACCAAGAATGGGACCCTGCGACAATTATTTTTTCACCGCAAAGGCGCAAAGGGACACGCAGTGTCCTACGCAAAGAATTGCTTTTTCGGGCCGTAGCCACTCCTGCTTGTCCGCCGTAGCTTTAGCGAAGGAGGGCCTGCGGACAATTTAAACCGCTTAATTGATGATTGAAGACCTGACCACCAAACATCACAATCTGTCTTGCTTTATTAATTCGGTCCTGACCTTTTGAATAAGGTCTCTGCTAAACGAATAACATGCAGTAATCAGTTCTTTAATTGGCAATTCAGAAAATTCGATCTCTCTTTTTTCCTTGATTTTCCATTTATCCAATAATTCTTTATCAATATTTTCGATTTCTTTGCAGTTCTTAGGTTCATATATTCCATCATTATGCTTGAAGGTGTTATTAAGGATCCTGATTGCATTTATTATTATGTAGCTATCGCATAGCTTTATTTGTACCTTGGTTTCTTCCTTGATTGCCTTAATAATTTTACGGAAAATATGTGGGGACCCCTTGTCTTTTTTTTCAGAGGTATCACGGCAGATTAAAATGATGTCTTTAAGGAAAGATTCCATTTTAGACCATATTGCGACAACGAGAACTCCATACATGGAATTGGTGAGAGAAAATGTTTCCCAGTAATCATCGCTTAATGTATCAGATTGATCAAAGGCCTGATCATATTCCGGATAGTTATTTTTATGATTCTCAAATCTTTTATATATTTCATTTATTTCATTTTCATCTTCATTATGGGCATTTCTAATGCGTTGATCCCATTTGTCCCAAAACGAGAGAGCATAGCTGTTATTGCTCGGGAACACAAGCATCTGTATTTCTAATAATGCTTTTAAACGAATGCACAATATATCTTTTTCACTTGGTTGTTTGACTTCTCCATTTATCATAGTATGGCTCCTAGGGAAATTTAAAATTATTGTATTGACCCTAATTTCCTTGACACATTAAATTTACGGTCCAAAGCCAATTACATCCGCTGGAATGTTAACATCAATATTGGTTCCATCCCCGAGTTGCCCATCTCCGTTATAGCCCCAGCACTGGACTACCCCGGTAGAAAGCAGAGCGCAGGTATGATATTGGCCCGCAGAAATTGCTGAAACACCTGAGGATAAGCCAAAAACATTCATGGGAATATTGCTGTCGGTGTTAGGGCCATCCCCGAGTTGACCCCAATCATTGTCCCCCCAGCATTTTACCCCTCCAGCGGAAAGCAAGGCGCAGGTATGAAACTGGCCAGCAGAAACTGCGGATCCTCCGGAAGAAATCCCGGAAACATTAACAGGAACATTGCTATCTGTGTTCGTTCCATTGCCGAGTTGACTACGACCATTCCACCCCCACCACTTTATTGCCCCGGTGGAAAGCAAGGCGCAGGTATGCCTCCAACCAGCAGAAATCGCTAATACACCAGAGGAAAGCCCGGAAACATCTAATGGAACATTACTATTCGTATTATTTCCATTCCCTAGTTGACCATCCTCGTTCCAGCCCCAGCACTTTAGTGCCCCAATAGAAAGAACCGCGCATGTATGTTCAATGCCAACAGATATGCCGGACACTCCCGAGGAAAGTCCTGAAACATTGGTTGGTATGGTGCTATCTGCAGTAGTTCCATCCCCGAGTTGACCATAGTGGTTATAGCCCCAGCACTTGACTCCTCCTGAAGAGGTTAATGCGCAAGTATGAGTTCCACCCGCAGAAATGGCGCTTACTCCTGTAGAAAGCCCGGAAACATTAACTGGAACATTGCTCCAGATAGTTGTCCCATCTCCGAGTTCACCATTACCATTCCATCCCCAGCACTTGACCCCTCCTGAAGAAGTTAAGGCACAGCTATGAGCATGAGTTCCAACGGCAGTATAGTAAATTCCACCAGCGGAAATGGCGCTTACCCCCGAGGAAAGCCCGGAAACATCCACTGGAACATTACTAGAAATATTGCTTCCATTTCCGAGTTGACCAGACCAGTTCCACCCCCAACACTTTACTCCTCCTGAAGAAGTCAGGGCGCAGGTATGAAAACCACCAGCAGAGACCTGAATAGGTATGAGATAAATCTTCCAGTTATAGATAGCAGGGCTAGGATCAACATTTCCTATTAAATCCACCGCCCGAACCTGGAAGGTATGAGAGCCGTCTAAAAGACCAGTATAATTTTTGGGCGAGGCGCAGGTTGCCCAAGCGCCGGTATCTAATTTGCACTCGTAAGCGCAAGGACCGCCGGTGCAATCAAAAGCGAAAGCGGCATCCGAAGAATTGGAGGGATCCGGCGGGTTGGAGCTGATGTAGGTATCCGGCGGAGTGGTATCAATGGTCCAGGTATAGCTGGCTGGAGTCGGATCAACATTAAGAGCGGTATCAATAGCTCGGACCTGGAAAGTATGGCTGGCCGAGGAAAGGCCGCCATAAACCTTGGGAGAGAAACATCCAAGCCAGGCCCCGGTGTCCAGCTTGCACTCAAAGGTCGCTCCGCTTTCCAGGCTGAAGAACCAGAAGGTGGCGCTGTCCGAGCTGCTCGGGTCAAGGGGGCCCGAGGTCAGAACGGTTTCCGGAGCCGTGGTGTCAACCGTCCAGGAATAGGTCGCCGGTGTTTTATCCCAGGAATTATTGGCGATAGTCTTTGCCTTTACCAGGAAGGTATGGGAGCCGCCTGATAATCCGGCATAAGTCTTTGGCGAGGAGCATTTTTTCCAATCTTTTTTGTCCAGCTTACATTGAAAGGAACAGCGTTTTTTATTGCAGGAGAAGGTGAAATCAGCGGTGGTGGAATCGGTGGGATCAGGAGGATGGCTGTCAATGACGGTATCCAGCGGAACCGCGGCAAAGCTCGCGTCATTGTCAAATACCTGTTCTTGTCCGGCTTGATTTTGTCCGGCCCCTGATTCTTCTTGTTTGCAGGCGGTCAAAAACGCCAGCAGCCAAAGCGTCCCCAAAAGCCTTGAATATCCTTTCATCTTCGCCCTCCTGAGCTTTCTTTCAGGTCATTATGCCTGATTTCAAATTAAAATGCAAGCAAAAAATACCACTTTTCGGCAACCTGACCGTGCGTCAATGATAGCACAAGTTGATGTCAGAAGCGGTCAATGGGGATTTTTTTTATTGGATTACTTTGCGGTCTTGCCTACTCCGTCCCGCAAGGCGGGACTACGAAGGCTGGATGCGGTAAAAGCTGAAATCACTTGCCCATAATAATAAGCCATCCGATGACGGTGAGGGCGATCAGGACCATGAGTTGACCTGGGAGGCGGGTGGGGGAGCGGGTCAGGCGGGACTCGAAGATGCGGTTGCCCACGAACCCGGCCTGGGCCGCGATCAGGATGATGATCCAGTCGTTGGGGAACAGGTTGTGGATGAAGATGAACAGGCCGGCGACCGCGATCAAGCCGGCCCAGAGGAACCCGCGGCGCTGGATGATAAACCCGAGCGTGAGCCCGCCGATCAGAGCCCCGGCCGCGCAGACCGCATAGTTATCCCCGGGCGGGACCAGGCCGAATTGGGACAAGAGCCGGCCCGGCTCGCCGAAGCGGGCGAACGCGAAAAATCCGAACATGATCGCGGCGCAGGCGAGGAGCACGGAAACCAATTTCAAGTTGCCGATCCCGAACGGGATCGGATCCAAGTTGCGGACGATGAAATAAAGGGCGAATTTCCAACTCGGCCGGAGCAGGTCCCCTTCCGCGTCCGCCAGCAAGAACCCCTTCTCGATCTGGTAATTCAGGAGTTCCTGCTGGTCCTCCTCGATGTAGCGGAAGACCGATTCCTTGCTCACCGCAACGGGATTGCGGCCCGCCGCGGCCAATTCCGCGACTTTATTTTTATGCAGGGGATACAATTTGGCCGAGCCCAGTCCGGGGAAGCGCTGGATTTCGCGCTCGGGCGGGATCTCGAAATAATTGGGCAGCACGGCCTGGTCGGTGCTGAGCGAGCCCCGGTTTTGGAACCGGGTGTAAAACTCGAGGTGCGGGATCTTGCGCAGGCCGCTCACGAAAACGCTCACCGTGGCTTCGGTGTTGTCGGAGCGGTGGACAAAAACCCGGTGCAGGTTTTCGCCGGCGACCCCGGAAATCTCGAAGTCGCCCACTTTCTCAAAACCCAATTGCGCCAGTTCCTCGTCGTAACGCGACAACAGGGCCAAATCCACGGGGTCCACTTCCTCGCCCGCGATCAGCTTGATCCGGAAATGCGCCGGGAGCTCCACCCGCGAATGCACCAGCCAGGCGGAAACGCCGATGCCCAGGACCACCAGCACCGGGATCAGCCAGAGCGGCCACAACTCAATCATGGTCTGCTCCCGCGCAGTTGTCCGCACGCGGCCAGGATGTCCTGACCCTTGCTCTTCCTGATGAAGACCATGAACCCGGCCGACTTCAGGCGGTCCTGGAAAGAGAGCGCCCGCTTTTCCTCCGAAGGCTCGAACGCGCAGCCCGGAAAAGCATTGAACCGGATCAGGTTGACCATGAGGTCCAGGCCGGAGAGCAGCCGCGCCAGCCGATGCGCGTCCTCGATCGAGTCGTTGAACCCCTTGAGCAGAACATACTCCGCGGTCAGCTTCTGACGGCCCGAGCGGTCCAGCTTCTTCAGCGCCTTGACCACCTCTTCGACCGGATATTTTTTATTGATCGGCATCAGCCGGGTCCGCTGAGCCGGGTCCGCGGCATTGATCGAGACCGCCAGATGGACCCCCAGGCCCCAGGTCTCGTCCAGATAGGGGATCACCCCCGCGGTGGACACGGTGATCCGTTTCGACGAAAAATCCAGGCCCTGCCTCGAAGTGATGATGCCGAGAGTTTTTTTCAGTTCCTCGAAATTGTCCAGCGGCTCGCCCATGCCCATGAACACCAGCCGGTGAAGCTCGGCCCGTTTGGCGAGTCGCGCCCGGGCCGCAAAATACTGGCCGAGCATTTCGCCGCTGGAGAGGTTGCGCTTGAAACTCATGGTGCCGGTGTAGCAAAATCCGCAGCCGTATCTGCACCCGACCTGGGTGGACAGGCAAAGGGTGTTCTCGCGCCGGTCCTCGTCCGAAATCACGACCGCCTCGATCCGTTCCCCGTCCTCCAACTCGAACAAAAACTTGAGGGTCCCGTCCGCGGACGGTTTCGCTTCCACCACCTTGGGCAGGTGAAAGTAAAAAGCGGCTTTGAGCGCGTCCCGCAGATCCTGAGGCAGGTCGCTCATCGAGTCGAAGTCGGTCGCGGACTTTTTATAGAGCCACTGAAAAATCTGGCGGCCGCGGTATTTTTCAAAGCCCGCTCCGGCCACCCAGGCCTCCAGCTCGGCCGAGGCCAGGTTGAGCAGATTGCGAAGGGAGCCTTTCATGGCGGCCGGGCTCAAAATCCCTCGGGCATTTCAAACACGTAGAGCGTGAGGTTGGGGATATCCTGGGGCAGGAAATAAATTTTGTTTTGGTCAACGGTCATGGCCTCGCGGGTCATGGCGCGGAACGAGCCCTTGACCGCGGGGACTTCCAGCCGCTTCAGCGCCTTGGGGTCATCGCTCCCGGCCATGTCCATCAGGTCCACCAAGCCCTTCTGCCCCATGGAGCCGGCCGGGCCGGAGCAGAGGATTTTGGTCCCCTCTTGATATTTGCAGTCCTGGTAGGCGATCCCGGTCGGGTTCTTGCGCTTGGCCAGCAGGTTCCCGGAATAATCCAGCATATAGAAATCCTTGGCGTCCCAGTTGAGCGCCACCAGCCAGTCCTTGCCCGCGGCGAGCGCGCCGATATGGTCGCTGAACGGAAACCGCTGGTAGTTGGCCTGCTTGAAGAGGTCGCGCTCGATGCAGATGAAAGTCGAGCTGGCCGGGGCCGAGTGATACTCGGACACCGCCACCCACAGGCACCGGCCGGCAATGTCCAGCCCCGAAGGATGATATTGGTCGCCGATGGAAACCTCCACCCGCTCATAGGTCACGGCCTTGCCGGCTTTGCCGCTCTCGAGCGCGCCGCGCGGCACCCGGTAAATCCAGGCCTGTTGTTTGAGCGTGTCAACGCAACTGAAATATATGTATTTTTCGTCCATCGCCATGCCCTGCGTATGGCAACTCCCCGGGATTGGAATCTTGAACTCGGAAGCGGGATTGTCCGCCAGTTTCTTCACCTCGGCCTCGAGTTTCTGCCCCGCGGCCCTCCCGATCGAAACCGAAGCCGCCAGAAAAATTATTGCCACCGCGAGCTTTTTCCATCCCTGGTTTCGAGCCATTTTTTCACCCCTGGTTATCGGCCATTTCCAGTCCGTTAAAGAAATAGCCGAGCTCGAACTTCGCGGTCTCAAGCGCGTCCGAGCCATGCGCCGCGTTGTGCTCGATGCTGGACCCGTATTTCTTGCGGAGCGTCCCGGGCTCGGCCTGAGCCGGGTCGGTGGCGCCCATCAGCTTGCGGTTCCTCGCGATCACATCCTCCCCCTCCAGCGCCAGCACGATGCAGGGGCCGCTGGACATGAAGGCGCACAGGCTCTCGTAAAAAGGCTTGCCCACATGCACCGTGTAAAAACCGCCGGCCTGCTTCTTGGAAAGATGCAACATCTTCATGGCGACAACCT
>CAIUDS010000344.1 GCA_903897985.1 uncultured delta proteobacterium | reverse complement strand
TGACCAAGACCGTAAATTCCCGGGGACCCAAGCCGCACGGCATCGCAGTCGGAGCGCCCTCCCAGCCAAAGAAATTTGGCCGTCAGGGGAAGAATTTCTCTTGACATGGGCTTTCATAGATGACCCCAATGATGGATGGGCACGGAATGGGTTATTGTTCAAGAACAGAATGGGAATATAATGAAGCACGATAAGGCATGAACAGATACCCCAAAGCCCTGAAGATTTTCATGATTGCGGCGGCGGGCATGGCCGTGATCGCGGCGGCGCCGGCCTCTTCCAGCAAGGCTGGTGGGCAGGGATCGGAGGCGGCGCTGACCAAGGCCTGGTCGGCATGGAAAAATGGCGAGGCGCCGGAGGCGGAAAAACTTGCCATGCAGGCGCGGGACTTGGACCCGGGCCGACACCTCCTCATGCTCTGCGCGTTCGTGCAGGGCAAATATGAAGAGGCGCTCGAACTCTATGGCGAGATCAGCCCGGCCTATCCCCGCCATGGCGAGCTTAACCTGCCCGCGGCCATGTCCTACCTCCACCTCGGCCGCTATGAAGAGGCCGGGCGGTTTGTTAAGGAAAACAAAATAATATATCCGCCGGACGAGCTCCATTCCGACCTGATCCCGATCTTGGCCGAACACCAGCTCAAGGTCTCGCTCAATTTCGTAACCACCATCCCATTCGCCCAGCGGATCGAGAGCGCGTATTTCCCGGCCTTTCCCTGCCGGATCAACAACGCCAAAATGGTCGTCCACCTCGATACCGGCGGGACCTTCCTTTACCTCGGGCCTCGGCGCGCGAAAAAGTTGGGCATCGAACCCTTGCGCTGCTCCCAAGTCCAGGCCAATACCGGCAAGGGTCATCGCTCGGACTACCAGTTATGCGCCGGCATCGCCAAAAGTTTCCAACTGGGAGACGCCCGCCTCGAAAATGTCCCGGTCTTCATCCTGCCCTCCTTTGACCAGCCGCTCTACGATTATGTCGTGTTCGGGACCAGCGTGCTCGAGCAGTTCCTTTCCACGGTGGACTACCCGAACCGCCGGCTCATCCTGTCGCCGCGCAACCGGCCGGAACTCAGGAAACAGCATCTGGCCATGCTGCCGGGGAACGCGGTCGAGGTCCCGTTTTACCTGTGGAGCACGCATTTGATGTTCGTGAAGGGCGGGGTGGCCGAGCATAAAAATCTCAACCTCATCATTGACACCGGCCTGGTGGATTTTCGGATGGACCAAAGGCTGCGGATACGGCAGGCCGGGTTCATCGCGCCGAGGGAACATTTTTATGAATGGAGCGGCTTGCCCGAATCGCCAAGTGCAAAGCAGGATTTTGCAGCGCCCTGCTCGCTGGGGCCTTTGGAGCAGAAGGACTGCATGATCACGCTCGAACGGCCGCGGCTCACCCTGGCCGAGGATTTCGGGGGACTGCGCATAGACGGCTTATTGGCCCATGCCTTTATGAAGCATTACTGCTGGACGCTCGATTTCGAGCGGCGCGTTTACATTTTGCGTTGAGGGCTTGCCGGGTCATGAGCTTCGGGCATAAAAAAACCAAAAGCCCCTGAGTGCAGGGGCTTCCGGTTTTTTCATGAAATCGGTTTGAGTTCCTACTTGGCAGGCGGGACCACGGCGACTGCTCCCTTGATAGTCCCGATCTCGTTTTTGCCGAAATTCGCCTTGAGCGAATCGGTTTGGGCCGCTTTGAGGGCCTTGACCGAGATGCTCATGCATTTGTCGGCAATTTTGGTGAGTTGGAGAGTTCCCTTCGGGATCTCGTTCCAGGTCGGACAAGCGGTCAGGTCTTTGCCATCCGCTCCCACGCCCTTGACCGTGACCGTGACGGTATCGCCGACTTTGAGGTCCAGCGCGGTAAATTCATTTCCCGCGGTGGCGGCATCGCCCTTGTAGAAGGTGAATGTCGCTTTGGGCGCGGCCGCGGTTCCGGCTGCGAACAGCGGGATCGCAATAACCGCCGCCATAAAGGTCATAACCGCCAAACCTATCCAAACCTTCCTGTTCATTTTCCCATTCCTCCTGTTGATGGTTTCGTTCAGTTTCCCCATGCCCTATCAGAAAATCCTGTTTTTCTTAAAATTGGCTATTGGACATCGGGTTTCGAATGTTTGTTCCCCAAAAAGCGGAAAAGAATCCCGATTCCAGGAAATGATCGGCAAGGGGCATGGCGGGCCGCGCCGGAAATTGAAACTATTCTTCTATTCGGCCTTTCCTTTTGCCATTATCTCGCTCAGCGGGTGCTGCTCGAAGTAGTGGAAGCGCTTTAGTTCCTGGTCGGTGATGGGCGCGAGGTGGATGGGGTTGTCGAAGATGATCCGGCTTTTCTTTTGCGGATCGTAAGCGGGCCAGTCGGCTAGGCCGGGGCCGTTGGGGTTGCCGGTCTTGGCGAAGTTGGTGTAGTAGCTCATCATCTGGTCCGAGAGCGGCGTGGCTTGCTTGAGCACGCGCTTATTGGCCATGGCCTTGACCATGAAGGTGTTGGCGCCAAGGGTGCCGAACACGAGTGGGATGTCGAGGCCGTGGAACGAGCCCATCTTGTGGGGGAAATTGGTGTCATGCCAGTCCACCCGGTAGAGATAGACCGGGTTTTTGCCGGACATGGCCTCGGCGATTTGCCAGGCCGATCCGGAAAAGACCATGTCGTTCCCGACATTTATGAACAGGTCCATCGGCCGGCGGTAATCTTTATAGGAATACATGGCCAGGATTTCGTCGGCATGATCGGGAGCGAGCTTGCGCAGGAGGGCGCTCACCGTGTGAGCCGGGACCAGGCCGATCCCGGAGAACATCATGGTGTAAAGCCGCAACTCTTCCTTGGTGTTGCCGAGCATGATCGGCGCCTTCGAGTATTTGCCCGCCTTGATCAGCTTCATCGGCCAGTCGGGCAGCACATAGCCGTCCACATGCGGGGCGCAGCTCACGCCCAGGGCGAGCAGTTTGTTCTTGGTCTTGACCATGATCTGCGCAACCGGTTTTTCGCGCAGGCACTTGAGCAGGTCCGGACCCGCGCAGCCCGCGGCCTCGGTCACCGCTTTGCCCTGTTCGTAGCCCTGCTCGAGCGAGAAGAACATCTCGCAGGGCGCGCTCATGGGGATGGCTTTTTGGAACAGGCCGTCGGCAAGGGGCGAAACCAGGAGCGTGCAGACGCTCATGCCGCCCGCGGACTGGCCGAAGACGGTGACATTGCCGGGGTCGCCGCCGAAATTTTTGATGTTGGCGCGGACCCATTTCAGGGCCTGGATCTGGTCGAGGACTCCGTAGTTGCCGGTCGTCCCGTTGGGGTCTTCGGAGCGGAGTTCGGGCAGACTGAGGAACCCAAGCGTGCCCAGCCGGTAGTTGATGGTGACCACGACCACATTTTTTTCGCCGGCGAGCCGGGCGCCGTTATAGATGTCGTATCCGCCGGAGCCTTGCTGGAAGCCGCCGCCGTGGAACCAGACCATTACAGGCAGCCGCAGGCTGTCCTGGGTTTTGGGAGACCAGATATTGAGCGTAAGACAGTCCTCGCTGAAACCGCGGGACTTGCCGCCCGAGGTGATGGTTTCCTTCTGCATGCAGGACATGCCGACTTGAGCGGCATCGAGCGTGCCCGAGCGGGGCAAGGCCTGTCGGGTCGGGCGGAAACGCAAATCGCCTATCGGCGGGGCGGCATAAGGAATTCCTTTCCACACGCAGGCCGCGGATTTTTCCGCAGCCAGGCCCTGGACCGGGCCTTCAACGGTTTGGACCGGAGCCGAACAATCTTTGCCTTGCGCGAGGATTTTGCTTGAAACCAGGATTGCGAAACCGAAGATTACAAGCGCCCTGACTTTGAAACTTCTCGTTTTCATTTCTCCACTCCCCGTCTGCAAATTTGAGCCCTACTATCATATCCGGCCCGGTGAATTTTTGCCAGCGGGAGGCGGCTTTACAGCTGCGGCCGTTCTTTCCATCGGTATTGACTAGATCAATCGCTTGATGCTAAATTATGGGCAGGAGGCCGTGCAAGGAATTCCCGTGCTTGGCGGTGTAGAATTTTTAGGCATTGCGTGGTTTCCCTGACGGGAAAGGAGAAGACAGTGCCCTATTATTTCGATCACCATGGCTGGCTGGCGATAAACCTCGGAATCTTGTTTTTATTGTTGGCGGCGCTGAACCTGCTTTTCATTTTCAGATCGCGCTGGCAAGGAAAGCGATGGCCCAAATGGGTGCTGCTCCCGCTGCTGCTTATAACCTATTTCGAGACGATTATGACCGTTTATGAGGTGAACCATTATGCTTTGCTTCTGCCCGGAATCACCTCCGAATTTTATTTTCATTATTTGAATTTTATTTCCGAAAGGTTGCCAGCTTTTTTATCCTGCACCAATTATTACTTCCCATATTCAAGCGCGGACAGGGAAATGACCATCATATTTTATACAGGCAAGGCCCTTTGTTTCCTGTGCCTGATTTTGATCATCGCTTACGGCACCCGGTTCAGAAGGTTCTACAAGGTGACAATCGGCGTTTTACTGGCGCTGGCGTTATGGTTTAATCTTTCCAGCCTTCCTGTCCGGATAAAATTCGACAATCTTCTTTTTTCGCCTTACGGGGACAAGGATCTCATCAGATTCGTTGATATGATCGTGATTTTGACGGCGGGCTATCTGGCCTTGCGGAAAAAAATTGCGAGCGGTTCCTGGTCCGCAAAGCATCTCGACTGGGCTGGATTGGCGCTGATGGTCTTGGCGTTTCCGGAATTGCTACAGCTTGCCTTCCTGCTGGCTGAATACCTGGCGCCCCCCATAAGAGGACATCGCTTTTATTTTCTGGAATCTTCCCTGCTGTTGCCTTCCGTCTTCCCGGTGTTGGCGATCTTTGATGAATCCCACCCTAATTTCTGGAATTGGTTTCGGCTGGAGGGTTTGGAGGAGTCGCTGGTGATCGGCCTGCGATTTATGCTTTGGCTCGTGATCGCCGATTTCCTGAGCCGGGCGCCCAAAAGCCGCGCAAGAACTCTGGCCCGGGCATTTTTCGTATTTATGATTATTTCGTTTAACCTGATAATTTGGGTTGCGCCCTTCCTTTTCAATTTCACATACTATTTTTCACCTTATGTGGGCATGCCGATCTCATCTCCGGGCGCGAGCGGTTGCTCTTTTCACATTCTAAGCTCCTTTGGCGGAGAAAGCTTGAATGTCGGCACCAACCTGATCTGGGTCTTGGTCGTCATCATGGACCTGTTAATTATTTGGAGGATGAGGCTTTATGCCGGTAAGAAAAAAATCTTGATCTGGGGCATGGCGGCCCTGATGGTCTTTTTGGGCGGGATGGTCAATCCATACTTATGCCTAAAATACCGCGATTATTCGACATCGGACCCCCAAAGGGCATATCTCTTCGACGACCTGCGAGACATCTTCCGGAACCAGTTCAGAATCAAGAAGGAGCGCGGTCAATTCGCCGGCTCTCTCGAAGGCCCGGAGTTTAAAAACCGATCGAAAGCCCAATTCTATCTTTCGCCTCCGGCAAACGATCCGGATTATTCCAAATTCGCCGCTTTAATCAAGCAAAAAGACTTGGCGCCCATGGTGTCCGCCGATAAATACCGCGTGATCGCGATCGCCCATATCCGAGACGGCGCAGAATCCGAGGTGTGGGCCCTGACCAATCAAGGCTGCTTGATTCCAGTGAAATGAAGCGACCGGGAATCGGTTCGCACAGCGCCGTAACCTTGCGCCGTGCATCGCCCACCGATCGCGAACCACCTTACCACCTTATCCGGCCATCCTTTCATCTATCTATACATGCCGCTTTACAGACGCAACCGGCATCTTTATACTAGAGTCATGGAGAAAAAAGGCGGCTTTCACGGCTTGGTCCTCTTGGTGATCGCGTTCCTGGGCGCGTGGCTGTGCGCCAAGATGCTCAAGGCCGGCATCGGCCTGCCCATTGACGACGCCTACATCTTCAAGCGTTATGTCCTGAACATCATCGCCGGCCATGGCTTCAGCTTCAATCCCGGCGAACCCAGCTACGGTTGTTCGAGTTTCCTCTGGACCGGGTGGATGGCCGTGCTCACAAAAATCTTCGGCCCGGGCCGCTACTTCGCGCTCGCGCAATGGTCCGGGATCATCTTCACCGCCCTGGCGGTCTGGTATCTGCTCAAGACCGTGAGCTTCTTCACCGGCAGCAGGTGGCTGACCCTAACCGCGGGATTCCTGGCCTGGGGCTCGGCCGCGACCTTCATGAACGCGGTGAGCGGCATGGAGAGCGGCCTGTTCAGCTACCTGGTGATGATCAGCCTGTGGCGGTTCGTCAAGATCGAGGAAAAGGACAAGCGGAACGGACTGTTCCTCGGATTGTCGTCCGGTCTGGCGTTCCTGACTCGGCCCGAGGCGCTCTATTTCGTGATCGCGCTTTCGGGCATCTGGCTTTACAAAATCCTGCGCAAGAACAAGAGCGTGGTCATAACCTGGTTGACTTTCCTGGTCGGGTTCGCCATCCCCGCGCTTCCGTATCTGGTCTGGATGAAATTCCGGTTCCATCAACTCCTGCCCTATACCTTCCGCGCCAAGATTTACAGCGCCGACCCGGAACTGCTCAACCGGACCCTGAACAAGAAATTGCTGGACGGGCTCGGGTTTGTCGCCGAGGGCTGGAACAACCTGCTCGTGGGATGGAAAACTCTGGGCTGGATCATAATCATCCTCGCCCTAGTCCTGTTCATCTACGCGCTCATCCGGTTCCTGCACAAGCCCAAGCAGGACGCCCTGGTCCTGATCGGCGGCTGGATGCTGCTCCCGTTCGCATACGGTTTTGCCTTCCCGGTGTCGCCGCATTTCGGCGGATATTACCAGCGCTACATCGCTTCGGTCTGGCTGGTGATGGTGCTGCTCTGCGTGGTCGGCTTTGGAAGAATTTTCTCGAAAATCAAACTCAAGGGAATCCTCTATTTGATCGTGTTCCTGGGCGTGTTCGGGTACGGACATCCCATCGCGATCGGCCAGTTCAAATCCGGCCGCGAGGTTTATGTCAGAGAGGTCGGGCTGAACCAGGGGATCAGGATGGAGGCCGCGGCCTGGTTGAAGGAAAAAACCCCGGCGGACGCCAAGGTGCTGACCGGCCATACCGGCCTGGGCGTGGTGGGCGGAGAGAGCGAAAGATATGTTTATGATCTGGGCGGACTGGTGAACCTGGACTTGCTGCCTTACCTGGAGGGGACCAAGTCCCTGACGGAAAAACGCTGGGAAAAAATCCTCGTTTATGTCTGCGACCGGGGCATAGATTATTATGCGAGCTTTGCGCCGCTCCTGGGGGTGGACCCGGCGAATAGTCCGGGCTTTATCGAGGAAACCCGGATCGGGATCCCGGGCGAGCCGGCCCAGCCTTATGATC
>CAIUDS010000343.1 GCA_903897985.1 uncultured delta proteobacterium | reverse complement strand
GTGTTCGGAGTGGTGGAAGCGGTGGTTACCGCGCTGGTGGTTATGTATCTGCAAAGAACCGATGTATCATTGCTTTATAATGTTAACCCTCTGCCCGAAGAGAGGAGGGACTAAAATGAAAACCAACACCAAATTATGGATCGGACTGATCGTATTGATATTTCTTTCCCCGCTGGGCCTGATTTTGCCCGACAAACTGGGCGCGGGTTCGGCCTGGGGGGAATGGGGCGGCGATGAAATGCAGAAAATGGTCGGCTATGTCCCGGCCGGGATGGCCAGGCTCGGTGAGCTTTGGAAAGCCCCGTTCCCGGATTACGCCTTTAAAGGACAGAAAGAGGCTTCGCTCCAGGCTTTAAGTTTTTCCTATATCGTTTCCGGCTTGTTGGGCGTGGCGATAGTGGTCGTGGCGATAATCATCATCGGAAGGATTATATCGCGTCGTGAAAACTCCAGTCCTTCCTGAATGGTTCAGTCAACCCGTTGACAACCCGCCCGGGCCGAAGCCCCGGGAGGGACGGCGGTTCGGTTTGCCGATCCGCAAAACTTTGGCCGAGCTCGCCGAGGCTCTGGCGCGGGAAATGTCCTCCCCGTCGCAGACGAACTCCTGGCTGGGAAAGATCGAGCCGCGCGCGAAAATCGTCGGTATTTTAATGCTCATTTTTGGCGCCACGCTGGTGCATGGTCTTGGTGCGCAAATGGTTCTGCTGGGCATTACTCTGGCCGCGGCGTTGAGCATCGGGCTTTCGCCCAGGCAACTTGGACGGTTGTGGCTGGGAGTCCCGCTTTTCAGCCTGGCCATCATTTTGCCTTCAACTCTCAACCTGGTCACGGACGGACGGACGGCGCTGACCCTCTGGCATCTCGGCGCCGGAATTCACATCGGCTCCTGGAACCTGCCCGAAGCCATAACCATAACGGCGAGCGGCCTGCTTTCGGCCGGACGCTTCTTGCTAAGAACCACCAATTGTATTACCTTGGCCTTCCTGATGGTTTCAAGCACCGACGCGCCGGTTCTGGTAAATGCCTTTCGCCGCCTGGGAATGCCCAAAGCTTTTGGGATGATTCTGACCATGACCCAGCGTTTCCTGGTTGTGCTTTTGCGGGCCGCGGAGGAAATCCACCTGGCCAAATTGAGCCGGAGCATCGGCGGGAGTTCGCTCCGGAGCGAGCAGAAGTGGGTGGGGGCCGGCATCGCAATATTATTTCGCCGTTCCTACCGGTTGGGTCTGGAAGTGAACTATGCGATGGTCTCGCGCGGTTATGACGGGGACTTGCGGGTCGCTTCGGTTCCCGGTTTGCAAATCCGTGACGGTTTATGGGTTGCCGCGGCCGGGGGGTTGATAGCGCTGCTTATCGTTTGGGAGCGTTTTGGGTAGGGAGCGGATGATGACCGAGCCGATTTTCGAGGTGCGCAATATTCATTATTCGTATCCGGACGGGAGCGAAGGCCTGTCGGGGGTCGGCTTCTCCATTGCCGGAAACGAGAGCGTCGCCATCCTCGGCGCAAACGCCAGCGGCAAATCCACGCTGCTTAATTTGCTCGACGGCCTTTGTTTCCCGAACCGGGGCGAGATTATCGCTTTCGGGAAGGTCCTGACCGAGGAGAGCGTGGAAACCCCTCCGTTCTCCCGCCAATTCCGTCAGCAGGTGGGTTTTTTGTTCCAAAATTCCGAGGCCCAGCTTTTTAACTCGACGGTGGAGGAGGAACTGGCGTTCGGGCCTTTGCAATTGCGCCTGCCAGCCGGCGAGGTAGAGCGGCGCGTGAACGACGCGCTCCGGCTTTTGGAAATTGAAAACCTGCGCGACCGTCCGCCGCAAAAGTTAAGCGGGGGCGAGAAGAAGAAAGTGGCGCTGGCGAGCATCCTTGCCTGCGCCCCTCGGGTGATTCTGCTGGACGAACCGAGCGCCGGCCTGGACCCGCGCACCCAGCAGTGGCTGATTGAATTCATGGCCGAACTCCGCCATGCCGGGACCACCCTCATCACCGCCAGCCACGACCTGAGCTTTGTGGCGGAAACCTCGGAACGCGCGCTGATTCTTTCGGAAGACCATCGGCTGGTGTATAACGGCCCCGCCGGGGAGGCTTTGTCCAACCTTGACCTTCTGCTCTCCGCCAACCTGGTGCACGCCCACACCCATATCCACGATGGCAAGCCACACCTTCACCCGCATTTGCACGAGATCTGGCACGAACACCATCCCCATAATAAATAACCGAAGGGCTCTCGCTCTTAGCTGATCCTGAGTTTCCGGCCTAATTTCTTCTCGACCGAGCGGACCTTCCCTTCGAGACGGCCCTTTGCCCCCTTGCGGTCGTCAATCACGATAGTGGTGAGCACCCGGGGCGCGAAGCCTTGGGCTTTTTTATGACATTTTTGGATCAGCGCGAAGACCTCGTCCGCCGGCCCCTCCACAATGGTCGCCATCGCGGTCAGGCGGTAATCGAGCCCGCTCTTTTCGACTTCTTTCACGATCGCGGCCACATATGAGGACAGGCTCTCGCCCTTGCCCAGCGGGACGATGCTGAATTGCGCGAGCATCTCAGTCGTCCTCTTTCCCGCCCAAATTCTTCCGCGAGAAGCTCACGGTTATTTCCTGGCCGTCTTTTTTCCGGCAGTCAATGGTGAAAAAGCCCGAGCCCTTGCGGCCCGCGACCGTGACCGAGTAATCCCCGCAAAAGCCGCGGAAGCGGACCTCGCCGTCCCCGTTCACCTGTTCATTGGCATTGGTCCACCATTTCTCGCGGATCAAATGATGCAGCTTTTCATAGGCCGGCTTGGGCGAGGCGTCCGCCCGGATCAGTCCGGCCGGGGCGTTGAGCCAAGCCTTGTAATCGGTGAAATCCCACCAGGTGATGGCCTCGACGCCCGGCTCGCTGAACAGCAGTTTGTAATATTGCTCGACATATTGGGCCTGCTCCTCCTCGCCCTTGGCGGTGGTCGGCCAGGGCAGGTTTTTGGACCAATCATCCCAGTCAAACCGGGAACGGTGATCGCCGCTGAGCACCGTGGTTTCGGTGAAATGGATGGGGAGGTTTAGCCCGGAAAAATTCTCGCATAACCACCACAAGATCCAGAGCGACCAGTTTTCCTTGTGCATGTGACTCTGGATCCCGACCGCATCCGGGGCATAGCCGTCCTTCTTGACCGCGGCCACGAAGTTCTTATAGGAAACCGAATAGTGCTCGACCGGATCCTTGAGCATCTTCACCGCCAACTTCGGATTTCCGATATATTTATTGATCACATCGAAGGGATGGATGTTGTAGTCGTTGACCAGGTAAAGCGCGCGCGGATCCGCTTCCTTCGCCCATTTCAGGGATTTCTCGTAAGCCTTCACCGGCCCGATCGCGTTTTCCCATTTCGCAACCGGGGTGTCGGAGCGCCAGGCCATGGTCGGCTCATTCAAGACATCCCAATATTGAATCCGGCCCGAGAACTGCGAAACCACACTTTGCACCCGGTCCTTCAACGCCGCTTCCAACTGGACGGGATCGGACGGAAGCCATTCCGCGTTTCCGCCCGCTTCGTGCCAGATCAAAGGATGCCCCTTGATCACGATCTTTCGGGACCGGCACCAGTCCAACATTTCCTGATCCCGGTCAAACTTGCCCTCGCCTTCCCTGCCGCCGGTGTACTTGAGGTAAAACGGGAGGGTGGCATAGTTGAAAAGCTCGGACCACAGCTTCTGGTATGAAAAATTCTGCCGATCATTGGGAAAAGTGTTGAGCGCGAACAGGTTGCACCCGAACAGGAATTGGTGCCGCTCCATGTTGATCTGGGCCCGGGCCCCGCTAATCACCGCTCCTTTTTCGTCCTTGAGCTTGAGCGCCACCTCGCGGGTCCGGTATTTTTTTATCCGCGCGTCCGCGCCGTCGAGCGGATCCGCCGCGGTCCGGAAACCCCACATAAAAATGAAAACCATAAAAACAAAACCGGCCGGCTTTATGATATTTTTTTTCACGGGTTCTCTTGCGGAGGTTTTTCCTCCGACTCTTCCTCTGCAGGCGCTGGGGCTTGCTCCGGAGCAGGGTTCAATTGCGGCTCCGGAGGCTCGGGCGCTTGAGCATTATCGGGAACCGGTAATTTGGGATCTGTAACCGGGCTTTGCTCCTGGTAGCGGCTTTCAAAAAGGCCGCCCTCGCCCGCCTGTTCCTCGGCCTGGCTCACGAACTCCTCGAGGCTGGGCAGGTCCGCGAGGCTCTTGAGCCGGAAGAATTCGAGGAATTTTTTGCTGCTGCCATAAACCAGGGGCCGGCCCGGGACTTCCTTCCGTCCCACCACCGCGATGAAACCGTAATCCAGCAAAGTCTTGATCACCCCGCTCGAATCCACGCCCCGGATCTGGTCAACCTCGATCCGCGTCACCGGCTGCCGGTAGGCGATGATGGCGAGGGTTTCCAGCGACGGCCGGGTCAGCCGAATCGGACGGGTCTTCACCAATCGCGCCAGCCATTCCGCGTTTTCCTTCGCGGTCTGCGCCTGGTATCCCCCGGCCACTTCCACGATGCGCAAGCCCCGGCCCGAGTTCACATATTCGTTGCACAGTTCCTCGAGCGCCTCTCTTATCTCCTTCCGCCCTTCTTCCTTCAGCACCTGCGCCATCCGCTCCAGCGTCAGCGGCTCCCCGGAAACGAAGAGCAGGCTCTCAAGTACCGACCGGATTCTCTCCTTTTCCAAATTTAGCCTCCCTGTCAACCAGACTGGTTAAATATTCCGTCTTCATTTTATCGTCGTCCAGGCCCACCGCCCGCTTGAGTTGGATCGGCCCGAAGTTGCCGGGCTGGAACGCCTTGATCACCTGCAGCCGGATCAATTCCAGCAACGCCAGAAAAGTCACCACCAGGTCGATCCGAGTCCAGGTTCCCGAGAATAATTCCTCGAACCCGATCGTCTCGCGCGTTTGCAAGGTCTCCAGGATATAAGCGATCCGGTCCACCACCCGCACCCGCTCGACCACCACCCGTTTGATGTCCTCCATGTCGCTCCGGCCCAGCAGGTCCGAAAACGCATCCATCAATTGGAACAAGTCAACTTCCTCGAACTCCAGCCGCTCCGCGGCAACCTCTTCCGCCAACTCCTTCACCCGTTCTTCGGCAAACTCCCGCACGAACACATCCTTGCCCACCTGGTCCCGGTTCAACAGCAGTCCCGCGGCTTCCTTGTATTTCTGATACTCGAGCAGACGGGCCACCAGTTCCTTTCTCGGATCGTCCGCCTCGACTTCCTCCTCCACCCGCGGCAGCAGCATCCGGCTCTTGATGTGCGTGAGCGTGGCCGCCATGACCAGGAACTCGCCCGCGACCTCGAGGTTGAGCGAGCGCATCAGGTCCAGGTATTGCTGGTATTGCTCGACGATCAGGGCGATGGGGATATCGTAGATGTCCAGTTCGTTTTTCCGGATCAGGTACAGGAGCAGGTCGAGCGGCCCCTCGAAGATCGGGAGCTGCACCCGGTAGTTGTCGTTGAGTTCGGGCATCAAATCTTCATCGCCTCTCTGACCAGGGACATGGTCTCCTGGGCGAAATGCTGGGCCTGGTCGCAGCCGTTCTCGATGATCTCGTCAACCTCGCCCGGGTGCTCCGAGAAATATCCGCGCATCTTCAGGATCGGCTCGAGCTCCGCGATCACCTTGGGGATCACCGCGCCCTTGCAGTCCAGGCATCCGATCCCCGCGGTCGCGCATCCCTGCGCCACCCATTTTTGGGTGTCCTCGTTGCTCCAGATTTTATGGAAATCCCAGACCGGGCATTTCTCCGGATCCCCCGGGTCCGCGCGCCGTTTCCGCGCCGGGTCCGTCATCATGGTCTTCAGCTTCTTCTCGATCACTTCCGGCGGGTCGGACAGATAGATCGCGTTGTTATAGCTCTTGCTCATTTTTCTCCCGTCGGTCCCGGGCATGCGCGGGGTGAGGGTCAGGAGCGGTTTCGGTTCCGGTATAACCTC
>CAIUDS010000342.1 GCA_903897985.1 uncultured delta proteobacterium | reverse complement strand
TCTTCACCAGTTTCTTCTTCATCTCGGTCGGAATGCTCCTCAACCTCGATTTCGCCGGACAGCATCTCGGCCTGACCGTGCTCTTCGCGGGTCTGACCTTGGTCCTCAAATTCCTGCTCGCCGGAATGGCCGCGGCCCTGATCGGATATTCGCTCCGGACCTCGCTCCAGGCCGGGCTCTCGCTCAGCCAGGTCGGAGAGTTTTCCTTCATCCTCGCCGGCGTCGGGCTCACCTATCAGCTCTTTCCCGAACATGTTTTCGAGTATTTCCTCGCGGTTTCCATCCTGACCATGGCCCTCACCCCCTGGATCATCGCGCTCTCCTCCCGGCTCGCCGACCTGGCCGCGGCCTCCCGGCTCCCGGCCCGGCTGTTCACGCGGACCCGGCCGGGGCTCGAGCCAGAGGAGCGGGAATCCCTGAAGGACCACCTGATCGCGATCGGATACGGCGTGAACGGAAAGAATGTCACCCGCGCCGCGCGCATCGCCGGGATCAAGTATGTGATCATCGAGATGAACCCGGAGACCGTGCGCCAGGAAAAGGCCGCGGGCGAGAAAATATTTTACGGGGACGCCACCCAGGACGCGGTGCTCATCCACGCCGGGATCAAGGACGCCCGCGTGGCCGTGATCGCGATCTCCGATCCGGTGGCCACCCGCCGGATTTGCTCGAACCTCCGCCGGCTCAATCCCAAAATCCATATCATCGCCCGGACCCGCTATGTCCAGGAAGTGAAGCCGCTCGCGGACTTGGGCGCGGACGAGGTGATCCCGGAGGAGTTCGAGACTTCGGTCGAGATTTTCGCCCGCGTGCTCCGCAAATACCTGATCCCGGACACCGAGATCGAGAAGTTCATCACCGAGATCCGCTCGGACAACTACGAGATGCTCCGCGGCCTCTCTAAAAAGGATATGACCATCTCCGACCTGCGGCTCGCGCTCCCCGACTTCGAAATCGCCAACCTGCGCATCGCCCAGGGCGCTTTTGCCGACGGCAAGAGCCTGGCCTCGATGGCCCTGAGAAAAAAATACGGGGTTACCGTGCTGGCCATCCGCCGCGACAACCAGGTCGTGAGCAGCCCCGACCCGGACGCGGTCCTCCAGGGCAACGACCTCGTGGTCCTGCTCGGCCAGCCCGCCTGCATCGCCGGAGCATTGAGCTTGTTCACTGATGTTCACTGAGGGACAGGCGCCATTTTACAACTGATTGATAAACAAGGATGTTTTGTTTCAGGCCGGCAAAATGGTGCTTGTGCCCAATTAAGAAAGAAAGCTTACGCTACCTCAGCCGCCGGTAGCGTATTATTTTTTGTGTCAGGGGGTAAAATATTGGGCGCCGCTCAAATAGAGTGGTAAAAACCAAACTAAAGGAGAGCGCCGGTCTTGCGTCTAATTACCAACCTAACGGAAGCGATGAAGGCAGTCAGCTGGTTTGAGCAGGAAGGAGACTGGGATATGCGCGGGAGGCGGCGAAAATCGGCAACTGCGCGTGAGCGATGGCAACAACCATAAGCAAGCCCCAAGATTCCTTTTGCCACAAAATGGTTGACATGCTCAACAGGAATCTTTATTGGTAAATGGTGGGGTCTGCCATCCCGGCCTGCTCGAATCCCTTTTTGCGGATCAGGCAGGAATCGCACAACCCGCAGGCGCGTCCCTGCGCGTCGGGGTCGTAGCAGGAAAAGGTGAGGGAGAAATCAACGCCCAATTCCGCGCCGGTCTTGATGATCTCGGCCTTGCCCATATTTATGAGGGGCGGCCAGATCCGGATCAGCCTTCGCTCGGTCCCGGCCTTGGTGGCGAGATTGGCCGCGCGTTGGAAGGCGTCCATGAACTCGGGCCGGCAGTCCGGGTAGCCCGAATAATCGGCCGTGTGCGCGCCGATCACCACCGCGTCCGCGTTCAGGATTTCCGCCCAGGCCACGGCGATGGCAAGGAAAATCAAATTCCGGCCCGGGACATAAGTGACCGGGATCCCGCTCGAGATTTCCCGTTCGGTCCTGCCCTTGGGCACCTCGCCCGAGCCGAGCAGGGCCGAGCCGCCGAACTGAGCCAGGTTCAGCGGGAAAATGACATGTTTATCCAAGCCCAGGCCGCGGGCAACTTTTTGCGCGGCCTCCAACTCAAAGCGGTGTCGCTGTCCGTAGTCGAAGCTCAGGCCGAAAAGTTCATGGTTGGTTTTTTGGGCAATGGCGGAAGCGACCGCGGAATCAATTCCGCCGCTGAGCAGGACCACCGCGGTTTTGCCGGAGATCATTTTTTATCTTCCGCGGGCTTTTTCTTTTTGAGCGATTCTATGTATTTGCACTCGGGGTACCCGGTGCAGGCGAGGAACGGGCCGAACCGGCCGCGCTTGTAGGCCAGGGGCTTGCCGCATTTCGGGCAGGTCTTGTTTTCCACCGGGCCGGCGGTTGACGCGATGATCTCGATTTCGCCTTTTTCGTTGCGTTTGAAATTCTTGATGTTCCGGCAGGCGGGGTATCCGGAGCAAGCCAAGAACTCGCGCGAGCCCTTGCTTTTGATCAACATGGGCTTGCCGCATTTCTCGCAGTTGATCCCGGATTCCACCCGCGCGGCCGCGGCTTTTTCCACAATTTTGATTTCGCCCGACTCGATGCGCTCGAAGTTCGAGGTGAAGCGGCATTTGGGAAAAGTGGAGCAACCGAGGAACTCTCCGCGTTTTCCCTTGCGCACGACCAGCGGGTTTCCGCATAGAGGGCAGGCGATTCCGCTTTCTTCCCGGGTCACCAATTCAGTCTCTCCATTTTCTTTCCTCCGAAAATTGGAACTGAAATCGCATTCCGGATAGCCGGAGCAGGCGATGAATTCCCCCTGCCGGCTCCACTTGACCATCAACTCCTTCCCGCACTTCGGGCACTTCAGATCGGTCGGGACCTCGGCGCGGAACTTGTCAATCGCCGCGGGCGCATCCTTCAAGTCCTGCGAAAACTTGCCGTAAAACTCCTTGAGTAATGTCACCCACTGGAGTTTGCCTTCCTCAACCTCGTCCAGCTCCTCTTCCATCCGCGCCGTGAATTGGACATTGACGATGTCCGGGAAACTCAGCACCAGGATGTCATTGACCAGGAACCCGAGCGGGGTCGGCTTGAAAACCAGTTTTTCCTTTTTCACATACTCGCGGTCCTGGATGGTGGTCACGATCTGGGCGTAAGTGCTGGGCCGGCCGATGCCTTTTTCCTCCAGCTCCTTGATCAGGCTCGCCTCGTTGTAGCGCGGAGGAGGCTGGGTGAAATGCTGCTTCTTGTCCAGCTTGAGCAAGTCCGCTTTTTCCCCCGCTTTGACCTCGGGCAATTTTTTGGAATCCTCTTTTTCCTCGGCCTCGTCCTCGCTCTCCGGCTCCTGCCACAGGGCCAGAAACCCCGGGAACTTGATCACGGCGCCGGTGGCGCGGAAGAGGAATCCGTCGGCCTTGAGTTCGATGGTGGTCTGGTCGAAGATGGCGGGCTTCATCTGGGAAGCGAGGAACCGCTCGTAAATGAGACGGTAGAGTTTTTGCTGCTCGGTGGTTAGGTATTGATTGACCCGGTCCGGGGTTTGGTCCAGCATGGTTGGCCGGATGGCCTCGTGGGCCTCCTGCGCGGTCTTCTTGCTCTTGTAAATGTTGGGCCGGTCCGGGAGATGACTCGGGCCGAACAGCTCCAGGATTTTTTTCCGCGCCGCGTCGAGGGCCTGGTCGCTCACCCGCACCGAGTCGGTCCTCATATAGGTGATCAGGCCCAGCCTTCCCTCCGGGCCCAGGTCAATGCCTTCATATAATTGTTGCGCAATGGTCATGGTCCGCTTGGCCGGAAACCCGAACCTCCGCGCCGCGTCCTGCTGCAGCCGCGCCGTGATGAACGGCTCCGGCGGCCGCTTTTGCTTTTCCTTCCGTTCGACCCTGGAGACCTCAAAGCTTAGCCCGAGCAGTTCCTTTTCGATCTGCTCGGCCTGGGCCTGGTCGCTGATTTTCGGCTTTTCGCCCTTGAGCTGGGCCAGCTTGGCCAAAAATTCCGGCGGGTTCGCTGTTTTAAAGTTGGCCTCGAGTGTCCAGTATTCCTCCGGCTTGAACTTCAGGACCTCGCGCTCGCGCTCGCAGATTATCCGCACCGCGACCGACTGGACGCGGCCCGCGGAAGTCCCGGTGCGGACCTTGCGCCAGAGCATGGGGCTGATTTGATACCCGACCAGCCGGTCCAGGATGCGCCGCGCCTGCTGGGCCTCGAACCGGTTCCGGTCCAGCTCTCCCGCGTTGGCAATCGCGTCCTTCACCGCCTGTTTGGTGATTTCGTTGATGAGCACGCGCTTGATGTTGGTGTTGGGATTGTCCTTCTTGATCAGCTCCGCGATATGCCAGGCAATGGCTTCGCCCTCGCGGTCCGGGTCCGGCGCCAGATAAACCATGTCCGCCTTTTTGGCCGCGGCCTTGATTTCGCGCGCCACATTTTTTTTCTTCTCCATCACCTCGTATTGCGGCTCGAAATCCTTTTCCAGGTTCACGCCCAGGGTTTTGGGGGGAAGGTCAACGATGTGGCCGATGCTGGCCTTGACCGTGAAGTCCTTGCCCAGATACCGGCCGATGGTCTGGGCCTTGGCCGGGCTTTCCACGATCAAAAGATTTTTCGCTATTGCGCTATCGGTTTTTTCCGCCATTTACCACCTTCAATTTTTTCGATCAGTCCGAACAACTCGAGCTCGGTCAGGAGCGCCTGCGCCGAGCCCGCGCTCGCCCCGCTCTTGCGGATCAGGATGTCCAGTTCCACCGCGCCCTCTTCCGGCTCGGGAAGCAGAGAGTAAAGTTTATCCTGCTCATTTGTCAAGTCCCCGGGTTTGCCCGCGGCCGCGAACAGCGGCAACAACTCGTCCTTTTTGATGCCCAGGCTCGGGAAAAGATCAAGCACAATATCTTGCGCGTCCTCCACCAGGATCGCCCCCTGCTTGATCAAGCCGTTGGTTTCGCGCGCCCAAGGCGTGAGCGCGTTGCCCGGGACCGCGTAGAGCGGACGGCCCTGGTCCAGGGCCAGCCGCGCCGTGATCAGCGAGCCGCTCCGCGGGTTATTGGCCTGGACCACAACCACGCCCGCGGAAAGCCCGGAGATGATCCGGTTGCGCTGCGGGAAATTTTCCGCAACCGGGCCGGTCCCGATCGGGAACTCGCTTGCGACCGCGCCCCGCTCAACGATGCGATCATAAAGAGGTTTCAGTTCGGGCGGATATATTTGGTCCACCCCCGAGCCTAAAACCGCAATCGTCCTGCCCCGCGCGTCCAGCGCCGCGCCCTGGCTCAGCGAGTCAATGCCCCGGGCCATGCCGCTCACAACCGTGATCCCGAACTTTGCCAGCCCCGCCCCCATCCGTTTCGCCATCACCTCGCCGTAATCGTTATGGTTGCGCGAGCCGACCACGGCCACGGCCCGCTGGTCCTCCGGTTTTATATCCCCTTTCAAATAAAGCGCCGGCGGCGGGTCCGGAATCTGCAAAAGATTTTTCGGATAGTGCGGCGAATCCAGGCCCACCATTTTCACTCCCAACTTTTCGCACCGCTCCAGTTCGGCCTCGGCAAATTCTCGATGCTCCTTCTTGCGCAACTCCTTGCCCATCCCGCGTTTGATGCCCTCGACCTGGCCCAGTTCCGAATCACCAGCCTCGAAAATTTTCTCCGCGCTCCCGAATTGGTCAAACAGCCGCTTGATCGAGATTCGGCCCAGACCCTTCGCATTCGAAAGCCGAAGCCAGAGCAAATTTCTTTCGTTCTCGTCCATGGGATTAACCAAGAAGGGTAATGGCAATGGCCGGGCTTGTCAAACCGGGCAAAAAACTCCCTAAGCTTTTCAGCTACTTGCTTAGGTTGGAATTCGGCAATTTCACTAACCACCACCCACTACCCACTATCCACTGTTCCAAGCTACCACCACTGACCACCGACCACCGACCCTCTGACCATCCTGCATTTTATGCTTGACAACTTAGAAAAATGCCCGCATAATCCCTTCCAGCAGTTAATTTAAAAAGCAGTAAATTTGATGCCCCAAAAGGGCGGGAAAACAGAGGCAAAAAGGAGGAGATCAATGGCGATCAAGGCTCAATCCGCCAAACATTTAGGAGGTTTTGATGAAAATTGAATCATTAGACCAAGATATTCGCAACCTTCTTTCCTCTGGCTATTACCGTATTCCGCGCTTCCAACGCCCATACTCGTGGACAAGAGAAAACATTCAAGAATTTTGGGACGATATCGTTCGCGAGAACCCTTCTGATTATTTCATAGGCTCAATGGTAGTATTCAAAGATGGAAATCAACGGTATGGCGTGGTTGATGGCCAACAGCGGCTTACTACAATCATAGTTATGCTTGCAATAATACGGAATTTTCTTAAGGCCTCTGGATTTAATGATCTTGCGAATGGCATTCATGGGTTAATCGAACGAAAGAATATAGATAATATACCTGAATACGTTCTTTCGACAGAGACTTCTTTTCCGTTTTTTCAAGAGCATATTTTGAAGTTAGGTGAACCTGAGCTCGAGCCCAAAGATTTGCAGGAAGAGGAAAACCTTAAAAACGCTTTTGACCAGTTTAAAAGCCTTGTTGGCGATGTCATAAAAAGTATCAAATCAGATACAATGCTTTCAAAGGAATCTCAAAAGGAAAACATCAAAAAGAAATTGATTGATATTCGTGACCGCGTGCTTAATTTAAAAATCATATTTGTAAAATTAGATGAGGAAGATGATGCTTATGTAATTTTCGAGACGTTAAATACTAGAGGAAAGGACTTGAGCCTTGCTGATCTCGTAAAAAATCACATAACAAAGCATCTAAAGGCAAAAAGTGCATCGGTTGATTCACCTAAGGTTAAATGGGAGCGCATTCTGGAAACAATTGAAGGCTCTTCTTATGACCTAAGGACAGACACGTTCATTCATCATTTTTGGCTGTCGCGATATGAGTATCTACCCTCAAAAAATATATTTAAGGCGATAAAGAGTCGTGTAGGGAAAAATGAAGCGAAAGGGTTTTTGGATGACCTTGTCTCTGATTGTAGTCTATATCGCGGCATTCACGACATAAAATATTTAAATTGGACAAAGCAAGAGGGGCGCATACCGGAAAGCCTAAACGCTCTCCAGCTATTTAGGGTTCAGCAACAAACCCCCTGTGTGCTTTCTCTTATAAGATCATGCAAGCAAAAGATAATAAAAAGCAGACATTTAGAACAAGCACTTGTGGCAATTGAAAAATTCCATTTTTTATTCACCGCCGTTACCTCACAGCGATCGTCGGGCGGCATTTCCCAAATGTATGCTTCTCTTGGGCGAAGAATTTATGGCTCTGACGATATGAGGGCCACCTTGATTTTGATAAAAGAGCTCAAAGGCAAGCTAAGAGAACGGATCCCATCTTTTAAGGAAGTGGAAGCTTTATTTCCAGAAATTGTATACACTAATAGACTCTCTAAACAGCGAGGTTTGGTAAAATATATCCTATCCTCTTTTAATAAATCGGATTCTCTGAGTATGCCTGCCGATTTTGATGCCATGACTATTGAGCATTTAGTTCCCCAAAGTAAAATAGGAGAAAGTGATTTTTCCGAGGCAATCGTCGGCCAAGTCGGCAATTTAATTTTAGTATCAGAAGCTCTTAATCAAAGGCTTAGAAATAAGGCTTTCAACGAAAAGAAAAGAATTCTTATATTAGAAGGCTATCAGCTGCCTCATGATATTGCTGATGCCGACGAATGGGAAATTGATAATATAAGAAATCGAACACAAAATATGGCTAAAAAAGCATATAATGAAATATGGAGAATTTAGGTGTCCTGAACGCCACTTGAGTTGACAGTATCTCCATGACGCCAGCTCGATCTAAATTCCGTGGCGATCAAATTGAGGAGCCGGACATTTTCAGGCGGAAGACTTTTGCGGATTCGGGGAGCCGTAGGCTCTCCTTTTGGCTGGCAAAAACGGAATAACATGATCGAGGACCTTATGCTTCGGCGCCGAGTGCGTTTGGCTATTCCTGAATGATCTTGATCATCTTCCGGATAATTTCATTGAGCTTGTCCGGCAGGAGATGGCCGATTTTATAGAGGACGATATGGCTGTCTGCGGTGAAGATGCGGTTCGGCCTGACATTGCTTGGCTGTTTCAAGCCGCCGGTTTCAAAATCCTGATCTTGCAGAGCAATGGCATAGCGATCTTTAATGGATTGGCTGGTGATTTGGCAAAGGATCAAATCGTCTCCGTCCAGGACGGAAATTACGAGAGCGGGTCTCCGCTTGGCCTGGGTCAGGTCCGAGAAAGGAAAAGGAACGACCACCACCGCGCCTTTTACAAATCCCGCCACGCCTCATCCTCTTTGGGGTCAAGCCAATCTTTTTTCAGGGAGGACTCGCTGGCCAGGGAGATGTCAATTTTTTCCTGGGAAGCCTTGCTTTTCAAGAACTGGACAAAATCCCAGACCTCCTCCAAAAGCGGCTCCGGGATCTGCTTAAGTTCATCAAGCAACATTTCTTTCTTTCCCATGTCGGTCCTCCTGATCTGATGATTTTAAAATAGCACCGGGTGAATATTATAGCAAGCCAAGCCCGCGTCGGGCCGATTCTAAGGGGAACAGCCTGCAGCTGTCGGCAATCAGCGGGTAGATCGGACGGAGGTGTCTGGGCGCCTTGAGTTCCTGGAGGATTTCCTTGAGCTTGCAACTGCCGGCCCAAGCCCCGCGCATTCGAAGGCCCGAACAAAATCGCTTAATCTGGTATTCTGGTACCAGAATACCAGATTAAGCAGCGGGCTTGACGGGCAAGGTCTTTATCAATAAGTGTTGGAAGGTCAGTTTTAAAGGCTCTTGACTTGTCGCGCAAATCTTGCTAATCCTAAGCGGCAAATGGAAATCGGCCGGAGATCATTTATCAAAGGCCTGGCTCTGGGGGCCGGGGTGGTGTTGGCCAAGGGTTATGCATTCGGGGCCGAACCGATTGCCGCAGCCGGCCCGGCTTCTCTCCTGCTGGCCAACTTCCCGCTCCATAAACAGGAGACGCCATACACCTGCGGGCCGGCGTCACTCCGCATGGTGCTGGAATACCTGGGGCATCCGCTCGCGGAGCCGGAAATATCTCAGCGCATGGGCACCAGCCCGAAACTCGGAACTTCGTTTTTGCAGATGCACTCCTGCTATAACCAGTATCTCAAGGACTTCAAAATCGCCCTCGCCGCGCATGACAAAATCGGCAAGGCCGCGAACAATGACCTGATTTTCAACTCGCTCGGGAAGGACCGCCCGGTCATTTTCACCTGGCTGGTGGAAAATTATTTCAAGCCCAAAACCCTGGTCGGACACTACAGCGTGCTCATCGGCTTTGACCGAAACAGATCCGAGTTCACCATCGCCAATCCCTTTGGCTCCATCCATCCCATTGCCTTCGACCGCTTCTGGCGGCTGGCGTCCTATAGCCCGAAGCCGGACGATATCCCCAATGTCAGCTCAAAATCGTCGCTGCTCAGAATGCCGCCCGACTTGGTTGTGCTGGAATAGCCCGGCTATTCTTGGACCGGGATCCGGCCCCCCGGCATCAATAGCGCAGCCCGGCAATCTATGATATATTTCTGAAATCCGAGATCAGGAGGTTGGAGGGAATGGGTGGGATCAAGCTGATTTTCTTGCCCCATACGCATTGGGACCGCGAGTGGTATCTGCCCTTTGAGCGCTTCCGCGAGAAGCTGGTCGGGCTTATTGACCAACTGGTCAAAATCATGAACGCGGACGCGAACTACAAATATTTTTTGCTGGACGGCCAGACCATCGTGCTGGAGGATTACTTTGAGGTCAAGGGCGAGAACCCGGATTTGCTCCGGCTGATCTTGGCCGGCCGGATCGGGATCGGACCGTGGTATATCCTCCCCGACGAGTTCCTGGTCAGCGGCGAGGCCATCATCCGAAATTTGAAAAGGGGTTTTGAGCTTTCCCGCAAATTCGGCGTGGAGCCGGTCAAGGTCGGGTATCTGCCGGACATGTTCGGACACATCTCGCAGATGCCGCAGATTTTTCGCGGCTTCGGGATTGACACCGCGGTGGTCTGGCGGGGCGTGCCCAAGATGGAGAAAAACCAGTTCCGCTGGCAGACCCGCGACGGCAGCTCGGTATTGGCGCTTTATCTTCCCATTGGCTATGGGATGTTTTATGACCTGCCGGATTCGGCGGACGAGTTTCTCAAGAAATTGAGCCTGCTTTTTCCGCTCATCAAAATGCGGGACGATACCGGGGTGTATCTGGTGATGGTGGGCACGGATCATTGGCCGCCGGAGGCCTCCCTGCCGGAATTGCTCAACCGCGCCAATGAACTGAAGAAAGACTGGCAGATGGAGATGGGCACGCTCGAGGGATTTTTCGCGCAGCTGAAATCCCGGCTGGACAACATCCCCGGCTATGCCGGCGAATTGCGCAACAACGACCAGACCAACATCCTGCCCAGCGTGGCTTCCTCCCGGCTCTATTTGAAGGAAATGAATCATCGCGCGAGCGCTCTGCTCGAAAAATACCTGGAGCCCATGGCGGCGCTGGATGCGATCGGTTCCGGCGCGGATTTGCGGGGGCGGCTCGATTATATGTGGAAGCTTTTGCTGTCGAATCATCCGCACGATTCGATTTGCGGGTGCAGCGTGGATGCCGTTCATGTCGAGATGGAAAACCGGTTCAAGAAAATCTTCGAACTCGCGGACTTGTTGCTGGAAACCTCGCTGGCTTCCCTGGCCTGCCCGGAGGGGCCGGTCCCGGACCGGATTTCAGTCTGGAATCCATGTCCGGCCGCGGCGCCGGGGGTCCTGCGGTTCGAGAGCGAACTGTTTCCGGACCAACACCTGGCGCTGGAGGATGAGGACGGGAAAATTTATCCGCTCGAGCGGGTGGAGCAGGTGAGCGAGGAAGAGGTGCTTTATCAGTTTGAAGTCGCGGCCGGTTTCGCCTGGATGACTTTCAGCTGGCTAAGCCCGGACCAGATCATGGGCTATTATCACAATTCTCTCACGATCCGGCCGGAGGGCGACAAACTTTTCATTGACCTGGGTCTGGGCGCCCGGCCGGTGAATTTTCCGATCCGGAGGGAATTCGTCCGGATCAAGGAAATGATCGAGCAAGAAAAATTTTCCACGGTCGCGGTAAGGCTGCTCCGGCTGCCGACTTGGCGAATGCTGGCCCTGGCCGATGAATTGAAAGGTCCGGGCATTTCCCGCTTCAAGGTAAATAAGGGCCGCGCCCAATCGGTCAGTTGGATGAGGAGTTCCAAAACCGGCCTCGAGAATCAACTGCTCAAAATCGGGATCAGCGATTCCGGCGCCATAACCATCCTCGACCTCGAGAGCGGCAAAGAAATCCATGCCGGATTTTCCGACCGCGCGGACCGGGGCGACAGCTACAATTTCGACCCGGTGGCCGGAGAAGAGCCGGCGCGGATTCCCGACAAATTCAAACCCAAACCCGGGCCCAAGGGCAAAAACTTCGCCAGCCTCGAGCTTGAGCACAACTACCGCCTGCCCGAGGCGCTGGCGCCCGACCGCAGCCGGCGGAGCGACCGGAAAGTTTGGTTAAGGCTGCATACCCGGATTTTTCTCTATTCCGGGATGCGCCGGGTGGATTTTGAAACCAGTTTTGAGAATACCCTTCAGGACCACCGCCTGCAGGTTGATTTTTCCTGCCCGGGTCTTGCCGACCAAATCCAGGCGGAAAGCCCGTTCGAGCTGGTCAAGCGAAAAATCGAGAAAGAGGTTGCGCCGCCTGCTCCCGCGGCCGGGGATATTTTCAGCCTGCTGTTCGGGACCGAGTGCAAATACGCGACCGGGCCGGCGCAGAATTTCGCCTGTCTGGAGGGGAAGGAGTTGGGGATGATCCTGGCCGGAAGGGGACTTTCGGAAGTCAGCGCGGAGAAAGACCCCGCGGCCAACCAGACCCGGCTTTCGTTCACGCTTTGCCGGAGCATCGGATACCTGGCGCGGCCGGACCTGACTTTTCGCAGCGGCCTGGCCGGGCCCACCCTTCAGGTCCCGGATGCGCAGTGTTTGCGCAAATTCAAATGGAACTATTCGCTCATGCTCTTCAACGGGAGCGCGGACGCGGCCTCGGTTTTTTCCCGCGCCTATCAGTTTGTTTTCCCGCCCCTGGTTTTTCCGGGCGAAAGCCGGGTCCGGCTCCCGTTCAAAATCAAAAGCCCCAAAATTATTCTGAGCGCCTTTTACCCGGGCCGGGACCAGAACCTGGTCGCCCGTTTGTTCAATTCCTCGCCCCAGGCCGAGCGGTTGGAAATGGACCTGGGCTCGGAGGTCTCTCGGGCCTGGCCGCTGAGTCTGGAGGAAAAGGAAATCACCCGGCCGGATTTCAAGCTCGGCCATAATCAACTCGAGACCATATTGAAGCCCGGGGAAATTTTCACCCTCGGGCTCGAGATAACCAAGAAGGAGCAGAGGAAATGAGTCTGAAATTGACCCGAGCGGAAATCGAGGCTTGCGGCAAATTTCCGCCCGAGCGGCGCAAGGTTTTTATCTTTTCCGTGGGCAACGATTTCGAGGCGCACGGTCCGGCGCTGCCGGCCGAAATTGACAGCCTGATGGCTCGGATGCTGGCGAACCAGCTCGCGCTCAACACCGGGGCTTATTACTGGGGCCATATCCCCTACACCAGCGACCGGGTGGGCGAAATCGCCCGGGACTGGTCGCCGCTTCATATTGACTTCGATCTGTTCACGGAAAAAACGGTTGCCTTCATCAAAGCGGCGATGGAGAAGTTTCCCTGGCCGGCCGAGCGGATCGTTATTTTTGTGGGCCATGGCGGCCTGGTCCCGTTGCTGATGATGGGCGAGGAGTTGAGCGGCAAGTTCGGGGTGAAGACCCGGGTGGGTTTTGTGGCCGGGGTGGGGCAGGTGGAACTGCCCAAGCATCTGGAGGCGCGGGACACGGTGGAAAAAATTCTGCTCGGCGCGGGCGAGCATGCCTATATCTTGGAGCATTCGGTTGCCGCGGCCTTGGGGGTTTTGGACTGGGGGAAGCTGGAGCAGTTGAACCGCGAAGCCGCCAAGGATCCCGAAGCCGTGCTCAAGCGGCATCCGGCTTTGGCCGGCTTGGGCGGGTACCAGCTTTTCGGCGATCCCAAGCGCTACGGCTGTTTGAAGGAAGTCGGTCTGGAGTTTGTGCTCAACGATTTTCTCAAGCGGAAAAAATTGGTGGTGAGCGCGGAACTGGGGGAACTCCTGGTCACGGCCGCGCTCAAGACCGCGGAACTCCTGCTGCTCTGATAAAATGAAAAGGGCCGGCGCCAACGGGCCGGCCCTTTAACGGACTAAAAATCGCTTAGGGATGGGCCGCCATGCGAACCCTTTCGCCGATTTTGAACTCGATCGCGCTCTCGGTAACCAGGGCCACCGAAGTATTCTCCAGCGGCTCCAACACCACCAGTTGTCCGATCACGATGTCCGGCAGCAGCTTCTTCTCCCTGCCCGAGGTGATCTTTTTTCCGGGCGCATAAACTTCCAGAACATTTCCCGCTTCCACCCCGGCTTTCTTGCCCAGATCTATATAAACGATGTCGCCCTGGCTGGTGGCCGGCGACTGCCTTTTGTTGGCCACCAGGTATCCTTCCAATTTTTTGCCGCTCCAGACGAGGGGAATCTCCGCGGTCAAGGGGGGCATATAGGGCCGGATATAATCGCCGGCCTTCATCTCGCGGTAGGAATCTTTTATCCGGGCCAGACCCGTATTTTCCGTCAGCTTGGTGATCTCCAGCGTGCCCAGGCCCAGGATTTTGTATCCGAGCTTTTTCTTGGTGACCGGGTGGCGGATTTCCTCCGCGAGCTCGAAGACATTGAACAGGTCCCCCACCTTGACCCCGGTCGCGGATCCCACATCAACATAAACCTGATCCTGCTGGCTGATCAGGCTATGGTCGTCAAGCGTCCCGATCAGCTTCCCGGCCTTTTCAAATTCCTTCGCTTCGATCCATCCCACCGAAGCCGTTTCCTTGTAGATAATCTTCTCAACCGCTCCGCTCGGACCCCGGATCACTTGGGCTTCCTCGCCCAACCGCTCCAGGCCCGGCTGCTTCTGCTCTCCGCCGAGCTTGGGCACCGTCTCCATCTCCGGCGTCAGCTTCTCGCCGGAGGGATACAGATTGATCACATCGCCCGGATAGATCAGGTTGGGATTGATGATAAAGGAATTGCGCTCCCAGATCTTGGGCCAATAATAAGGGCTGTTCAAAAACCGCGCCGCGATGTCCCAAAGCGTATCCGCGGGCTCCACCACATACATGATCGCTTTGGCTCCCGCTTCCCCGCCAACCTCCACCGGGCCGCCCTGAGCCCCGGCCTCCCGCGTCATCAGCATGGAAACCGCGGCCAGCACCCCGATAATTCCCATCAGGCCTTTCCAGCTCCTCTGCATGCTCTCTCCTCCTTTTTACCGGCTTAGATCATTTCTTCAACTTTGCTTCCGCCAGTTTAGCATATTCACTAAAAGGATACAAGGTGCTCAAATCTTCGTAAAATTTACGGGCCTTGCCCGCATCGCCCATTTTCTCGTAAAGCTCCCCGGCTTTGAACATGGACTCCGCGGCATACTCGCACGCCGGATACCGGTCCGCCAACTCCCCATAGGCCCGGGCCGCATCCGCATTCTTGCCCAAGCCCGCCCGGCTCAAGCCCAGGTAGTAAAGAAGCGCGCAGGATTCTTTGGCCTCCGGCTTCTGATCCAGACGCGCCGAGATCAGCTTTTCCGCCTCGGCGTATTTCTTTTCTGAAACCAGCTTCTTCGCTGCCCCAACCGTTTCCTCGCTGGCCCCCGCGGCTTTGCTCTCCGGCCCGGTTCCCGGTTTCTGCCCCGGGTTCACAATCTCGATCACCTTCATGTCCGGCGCCCCGTTCTCCCCCGGCTGGGTTTCAACTTTGACCACCGGCAGGTTCGGCGTGCCCGGAAGCTCCTTCACCGTTGCCGGCTTCTCCTCAAAGGCGTCCCCGGACTGAGCCGGCGTGGTCGCTCCAGCCGGCGCCTGTTCCAGCTTCTCGATCCGGCTCAAGAGCAGGTCTATCTTCGAACTCAAGTCCTCAATCTGTTGTTTGAGTTTAAGGTTCTCCTGCTTGAGCTCCGTGATCTGATCCTCCAGACTCTTCTTCTCTTTCCCGATCGGCGCCAGCAGCGATACGGAAAAGAGCATGAGCAAAAAAACCCCCAAGATCCCGGAGCCATGACGCTTATTTATCATTCTGTTCAATTATACCGTTTTATCCGCAAACTTGTCAACCAGCTCGCATACTGACCGTCTAACACTTTTTCTTTAGTTTCTTTTGGACTTGATTTCTCTTATTTTTCAAGCTATTATGTTGTATAAATCCAACATAAAGGAGGTAAAGAAGATGAAGCGGGAAAGCAG
>CAIUDS010000341.1 GCA_903897985.1 uncultured delta proteobacterium | reverse complement strand
GGGCCTGGACTGGGACGAGGAACTCATATATCAGAGCAAGCGGCTGCATATTTACAAGCAGATGGCGGAGAAGCTGGTTGCCGAGGGCAAGGCCTATTATTGCAGCTGCGCGCCGGAGGAACTGGAGGAAATGCGGCAGCAGGCCATGAAAACCGGGGGCGGCAAGCTCGGCTACAGCGGCCGGTGCCGGGACCGGAAGGACCACCCCGCGGGCCGGCCTTTGGTGGTCCGGTTCAAGAACGCGGATACGGGCGTGACCGTAGTGGACGACTTGATCCAGGGCAAGGTCAGCTTTGACAACTCCGAGCTGGACGACTTGATCATCCTCCGCTCCGACGCCACCCCCACCTACAACTTTAGCGCGGTGATTGACGACACCGAGATGAAGATCACCCATGTCATCCGCGGCAACGACCACCTCTCCAACACCCCCCGCCAGATCCAGATCTACCAGGCGCTTGGGTTTTCCCCGCCGCAGTTCGCGCACCACCCGCTGATCCTGGGCGAGGACCGGTCCAAATTGAGCAAACGGCATGGCGCCACCGGCCTGACCCAATACCGCGACGAGGGCTATCTGCCCGAGGCCATGTTCAATTTCCTCGTCCGGATCGGCTGGAGCCATGGCGACCAGGAGGTGTTCAGCCAGGATGAGTTGATCAAATTTTTTGACCTGAAAGACCTGACTCCCTCGCCGGGAGTATGGAACCAGGAAAAACTGATCTGGATCAACGGCAACTACATTCGCGCCATGTCGCTGGATAAGCTCGCGGATATGGTCCTGCCGTTCTTCCTGGCCAAGGGATACCCTGCTAAAAAGGACGATTTTTTCATGGGCATCCTCAAGGACTACCAGGTCCGGGCCAAGACCCTTGCCGAGTTCGCGGACTGCACGGGTTATTATTACGCGGATGAGGTTAGCTTTGACCCCGAGGCCAAAGCCAAGTTCCTGAATAAGGAGACCCTGCCGCCGCTCGAGGCGCTGCAAAAAAAGCTGCTCGCTCTTTCCGCGTTTGACAAGGAATTGCTGGAAAAGGCTTTCGCCGAGGTGATCGCCGAGACCGGGCTGAAGATGAAACATATCGCCCAGCCCGTGCGCGTGGCCCTCACCGGCGGCACGGTCAGCCCCGGGATCATCGAATTGATGCTCACCCTGGGCAAGGACCGGGTGATGAAGCGGCTGGAGCGGGCGATTAAGAGCATCCAGGAGTCATAGGCGCGCAGGTCACGTCGCATGGCTGGATGCCCGCGCCCTGAAATTATGTTAAAATAGAATGAAAGGTAACCAGGAGGCTTCAATGTCCAAAAAATTCACCGCGGTGATTACGAAGGAAGAAGATTGGTATGTGGCCCATTGCGTGGAACTGGGCGTGGTCAGCCAGGGCAAGACCATTGAACAAGCCCAGGCAAATCTGAAGGAAGCGGTCGAGCTTTACCTGGAGAGCTTTGGCAGCGACGACCTTCCGGAAAGCACCGGCGAGGTGGTTCTTTATCCTCTTGAGGTCGCTGTGAATGGGTGAGCTTGTGTTTTTTTGCAGCAATTGTGGGGACGCTGTACCCCCAATTCAAAGTGGCTCTCGCTAACGCCGCCATCTAGGAATAAAAAGCAATAATCAGAGCTTACAGAAAAATCGGGATTAAGTGAAAGGAAGCGAGAAAATGACCAATGAGCGTCCGGCCTCCACCGACTTCATCCGCAATATTATTGCGGACGATCTCAGGAGCAAGAAATACTCGGGCCGGGTGGTGACGCGCTTCCCGCCCGAGCCCAACGGCTACCTCCACATCGGCCATGCCAAGAGCATCCACCTGAATTTCGGGATCGCTGCTGAGAACCAGGGCGGCCGGTGCCATTTGCGGATGGACGACACCAACCCGATGAAGGAGGAAGAGGAATATATCGAGAGCATCAAGGAGGATGTGCATTGGCTCGGCTATGACTGGGGCGAGCATATGTATTATGCCTCGGATTATTTCGACCAGCTTTACGAGTGGGCCCTCCAGCTGATCAAGGCCGGCAAGGCCTATGTCTGCGACCTGACCGCGGACCAGGTCCGCGAATATCGCGGCACCCCGACGGCGCCGGGCAAGAACAGCCCGTTCCTCGACCGCGCGGTCGAGGAGAACCTGGACCTGTTCGAGCGGATGCGCAAGGGCGAATTCGACGAAGGCGCGAAAACGCTGCGGGCCAAGATAGACATGACCCATCCCAACCTCAACCTGCGCGACCCGGTCATGTACCGCATCCTCAAAGTCCCCCATCAGCGCACCGGGGACAAATGGTGCATCTACGCGACCTATGACTATGCGCACGGCCAGTCCGATTCGATCGAGAAAATCACCCACAGCATTTGCACGCTCGAGTTCGAAATCCATCGGCCGCTCTACGACTGGTTCATCGAGCAACTCGGCATCTATCACCCGCGGCAGATCGAGTTCGCGCGCCTGAACCTGACTTACACCGTGATGAGCAAGCGCATGCTCAAGGAGTTGGTGGACCGCGGGCTGGTCAAGGGCTGGGACGACCCGCGCATGCCCACGCTCTCGGGCCTTCGCCGCCGCGGCTACACCCCGGAGGCGATCAAGGATTTCTGCAACCGGATCGGCGTGGCCAAGGCCGACTCCACGGTTGACATCGCCCTGCTCGAACATTGTTTGCGCGAGGACTTGAACAAGCGGGCGCTCAGAAAAATGGCGGTGCTGCGCCCGCTCAAGGTGACCCTTGAAAACTATCCGGACGGCCAGGTCGAGGAAATGGACGCGGTGAACAATCCGGAGGACCCCTCGGCCGGAAGCCGCAAGGTCCCGTTCTCCAAAGTGCTTTATATCGAGCAGGACGACTTCATGGAAAACCCGCCCAAGGGGTTTTTCCGGTTGTCGCCCGGCCGCGAAGTGCGGCTGCGCTACGCTTATTACATCACCTGCAAGGAAGTGAAAAAAGACGGCTCGGGCAAGGTGGTGGAACTGATCTGCGCCTACGATCCCGCGACCAAGGGCGGCAGCTCGCCCGACGGCCGCAAGGTCAAGGCCACCCTGCACTGGGTCTCGGCGCAGCATGCGGTCCCGGCCGAGGTCAATCTTTATAACCACCTGTTCACTCAAGCCGACCCCTGCGATGTGGAGGACGGCAAGGACTACAAGGACTTTATCAATCCTCAGTCGCGGGAAATTTTGAAAGACTGCCGGCTCGAGCCCGGCCTGAAAGAGGTCAAGCCCGGCGAGCGGTTCCAGTTCGAGCGCCTCGGATACTTCTGCGTGGACAAGGATTCTCCGGCCGGCGCGCCGGTGTTCAACCGGACAGTCTCGCTGAAGGACGAGTGGGCGAAGATCTCGAAAAAGAAATAGCCCGGCCTCACGCGGACCAACCCAAAACCGCGCGCTCAGACCCATCCCTGTTCTTCAAAGACGCCCACGCGCAGCTTTTTCGCCGATCCGGGCATCAAATTGGATAAGAAAGGAGATAACCATGGTCGCTAAAAGAAAAGCAAAAAAGGCCGCGGGAAAATCAGCCGGCAAGTCCAAAAAGGGATTGAAAAAAGGCTCCAAGCTGAGGTGCGAGGATTGCGGTCTGGTCGTTTTGGTGAGCGATCCCTGCTGCTGCGGGGAAGCCTGCGATGTGATGTGCTGCGGCGAGCAGATGGTCCTGATCTAAACCGCAAGCCGCGGCCTTGCCCGACCTGCCCGAGCTTCGGCACGGGCCGGGGATTTTTCCGGGCATCCGGGCAAAGGCTAAAAAGCAAAATGCGAGGCCGGAGCCTTAACTCCGGCCTCGCCCTGAATTTCTTCCGCGGCTTACTTTACCGCGCCTTTCAGACCGATCTCGATCTTGTTGCCCTTGGCGCCTTTATAGACCATGGTCAAGGTCGCCGCGCCGGCCTTCAGAGCCTTAACCTTGGCCGCTTTGCAACTATCCTTGACCGGGGTCGCGGACAAAATTCCGGCGCTGGGAACCCATTCCGTGGGGCAGGCCCCCGTATCCAGACCTTTGCTGTCCAACGCCTGAACCGAAACCGTGATTTCCTCGCCAGCCTTCAACTCCAGGGTTTTAAGCTCCTTGCCCGAGGTCGGCTGGTCCGCATTGTAGAAAATGAACATCGCCGGATCCCCGGGGCCCGAGGGCTTGCCCGTGGTCTTGATTTCAGAAACGGTTGACCCCGCGGCCACCTTAGATCCCGGCGCGGTTTCCGATTTGGCCGCTTTGGCTTCCGGCTTCGGCCCCTCTGATTTCTTCTTGCAGCCCGCGGACAGCACCAGCGTGGCCATAATCAATACTCCCAAAATGCCCAGTCCCAATTTCCTTGCCTTCATTTTCTTTTCCTCCCTTTTCATCTTTAAAATTCTATTTCTTTAGACAATTCCTCCGGCTTTTAGTGCCGCTTTTTATTTAGATGCGCCTACCCATATAAAAGCCATTCCTAGTCCTCATTATATTGATAAATCCGGAAAATGCAAGATAAAGCCCGGCTTGCCAGCAATTCCGCAAAATAGGTGCGCAACCATATTTAAGCTGCGGTAAACGCGACGATTTTGGGAGGGTTTGGTTTGGGGGCAAGGTCGCGGAGATTTTTGGGGGGGGTAG
>CAIUDS010000340.1 GCA_903897985.1 uncultured delta proteobacterium | reverse complement strand
TAGCAAACCAACCGCCAGACCCACATCGGTCGGGAAGTCAACCTCGTCGTTGAAATAGCTGTCATAGGTGAGATGAGGAACCTTAAACGGCTGAATGTAGGTGGTGCAGGGCGTGTAAAAGGCAGTGGAGGGCGTAGCCTTTGCCAACTCCCCAAATCCCAAAAGCGCCAGCAAAAGCCCCCCAAGCGCGATCCTTCTCAGCAATTCCGTTCCTTTCCTGCGCGTCCTTCTCTCCCCGCGGCCGCGCCTCAACGCGTCTCCCTTTTTGAAAAGCATAATTTTCTTTGACCTCATCCGTCTTAACTCCACCAAAGGCATAGGGCATAACCCATGCCAAAACCGGAATTAAATTGCCAAAAAGGATAATTAAACGCGCAAACCCGCATGGGCCAAAGCCGTGAACCACCTGCATCGGACCGGATGCCTCAGTTCCGGCGAGTTTCCTCCGCCTGGGGCATAAATGATAGAAATGACAAAATAGTGTTAAAATTTACAAAATTGTAAGATAAATCTTGCCTCGGGCGAGAACGGAAAAACCGGCTGGGGGGCGGCGGCATTCGGCCCGTGGGCGCTCGGAGCAAGGAAAGATGCGGTTCTGCGGGGGGCTTGCAAAAAAGAGCGGCTTATGCTAAAAATAGGCACGCTAGTTGCAAACCAATAAATAAAATCTTTTTTAAGGAGGCATGATATGGGACCGAAAGAAGTTCTGGAATTGGCCAAGAAGAACGGGGCGGAAATGGTGGACTTGAAATTCATGGACCTGCCGGGTCTATGGCAGCATTTTTCCGTCCCGATGCACCAGCTCAAGGAGAGCAGCTTCGAAGAGGGGTTCGGGTTTGACGGTTCGAGCATCCGCGGCTGGCAGCCGATCCATGCCAGCGACATGCTGGTGGTCCCGGACCCGGACACCGGCAAGATTGACCCGTTCATGAAGCCGGCCACTTTGAGCCTGATCTGCAACATCGTGGACCCGATCACCAAGGAGCCCTATTCCCGCGACCCGCGATGGGTTGCCCGCAAGGCCGAGGCTCATCTGAAAAAAACCGGGCTCGCAGACACGGCCTATTTTGGACCGGAGGCGGAATTTTTCATTTTTGACGACATCCGCTGCCACCAGGACGAGCATTCCGGTTATTATTACCTCGATTCCAAGGAAGGCTTCTGGAACTCGGGCCGCGAGGAAAATCCCAACCTCGGCTATAAGCCCCGTTACAAGGAGGGCTATTTCCCGGCGCCTCCGATGGACAGCCAGCATAACCTGCGCGCCGAGATGGTGATGGAGCTGGAGGCCCTCGGTCTTCGAATCGAGGCTCAGCACCACGAGGTCGCCACCGCAGGTCAGGCCGAAATTGATCTCAAGTTCCTGTCCCTGGTCCAGATGGGAGACAGTCTGATGTGGTTCAAGTATGTCCTTAAAAATGTCGCGATCCGGAACAACAAGACCGTGACCTTCATGCCCAAGCCCATCTTCGGAGACAATGGCTCCGGCATGCATGTCCATGTTTCGCTCTGGAAAGCCGGCAAGGCCTTGTTCGCCGGAAAAGGTTACGGCGGTCTTTCGGACATGGCCCTCCACTTTGCCGCCGGCGTCTTCCGGCACGCCCGGGCCATCTGCGCCTTCACCAACCCGACCACCAACTCCTACCGCCGCCTGGTGCCCGGTTTCGAGGCGCCCATTAACTTGGCCTATTCGAGCCGCAACCGCTCCGCCGGCATCCGCATCCCCATGTATTCGCCCAAGCCCGAGGCCAAGCGTCTCGAAATCCGGTTCCCCGACCCCAGCTGCAACGGCTATCTGGCTTTCTCCGCGCTACTCATGGCCGGACTCGACGGCATCGAGAAGAAGATCCCGCCCGGCGAGCCCCTGGACAAGGACATCTACGGCCTTACCCCGGAGGAACTCAAGAATGTCCCCAATACCCCGGCCTCCCTCGAAGAATCGCTCAAAGCCCTGGAAGAAGATCACGGATTCCTCCTCAAAGGCGATGTCTTCACCCAGGACCTGATTGACATGTGGGTCGAATATAAGATGGATCACGAAGTCAGCCCCATGCGGCTCCGTCCGACCCCCTGGGAATTCGCGCTTTACTTCGACTGCTAGATTTTTTCGGTAGGGGCGGGCCTCGCGCCCGCCCCTACCTTAACTCCTTATTTGAATTGTCTTGAGGTTGTCTATTATAATGTAGCCAGGTGAGCAAGACCAAAATAGCAAAGCCGCAAAACAAAAACGCCGGACCCGTTGACCGTTCGCTCCGCCTTAGAATCGCCCTCGCCCAGATCAACACGGTGGTGGGAGACATCTCCGGGAACCTCAACCGCGTCCGTTCCCTTTGCCGGCAAGCGGTCACCAGCAAGGCCGATCTCATCCTCTTTCCCGAACTGGTCCTAACCGGCTATCCCCCCGAAGACCTCCTGCTCAAGCCCACCTTTGTCAAGGACAACCTCTCCGCGCTCAACCGGCTCGCCCATGACCTGGCCAAAATGCCGCTCGTGGCCGTGGTCGGCTTTGTGGACGCGGCCAAGGACATCTACAACGCCGCCGCGGTCATCCAGTCCGGAAAGATCAAAGCTATCTACTACAAGCGCTTCCTTCCGAACTACAGCGTCTTTGACGAGGACCGCTATTTCAAACCCGGCGACCGTCCGCTCATCCTCGAATGGGGTCCGGTCCGCATGGGCGTGACCATCTGCGAGGACCTCTGGTATCCCGAAGGCGCCGAGCTCGGCGAAGTCGAACTCATCCTCAGTCTCAACAGCTCGCCCTACTATCACCAGAAGGCCCGGTTCCGCGAACGCATGCTCGGCACCCGCGCCTCCGACAACCAGGCCATGATCGCCTACTGCAACATGGTCGGCGGCCAGGATGAACTGGTCTTCGACGGCGGCAGCATGATCATCAACCCCAAAGGCGAGGTCATTTCGCGCGCAAAGTTTTTCGAGGAACAGTTTATGCTCGCGGACCTTGACCTCGAACAGGTCTTCAACTACCGCCTCCACGAACCCCGGATCCGCAAGCAAAAGGATTTGGATTCAGCCGCGGAGCGCGCGGTCCGGGTAAAACTTTCCAACCCGCCCTTTGCCCGGCCCGCCGTCAAAAAGCATCTCCACCCCGGCCTCGAACCGCTGCTTTTGAAAGAGGAAGAGGTTTTCAAGGCGCTCGTGCTCGGGACCGGAGATTATGTCCGCAAGAACGGTTTCAAAAAAGTCCTGATCGGCCTCTCCGGCGGGATAGATTCAGCCCTGGTCGCCTGCATCGCGGTCGAGGCCCTAGGCAAAGACTGCGTGGTCGGGATGACCATGCCCAGCCGCTACACCTCGAAAGGGACCAAGAGCGACGCCCATCTGCTCGCCCAAAACCTCGGGATCAAATGCCTCGAACTCCCGATTGAAGGACCTTTCATTGCTTACCTCGAAGCCCTCAAGCCGGTCTTCAAGGGCCTGAAACCGAATGTCACCGAGGAGAATATCCAGGCCCGGATCCGCGGTAACCTGCTCATGGCCCTGTCCAACAAGTTCGGTTGGCTCGTGCTCACCACCGGCAATAAGAGCGAGATCGCAACCGGCTACTGCACCCTTTACGGAGACATGGCCGGCGGCTTCGCCGTGATCAAGGATGTGCCCAAAACCCTCGTCTATCAAATCTCCCAATACTACAATAAGTCAAAGGGAAAAAACCTCATCCCAATCTCGGTCATGCAAAGGCCGCCCAGCGCCGAACTGCGGCCCAACCAGAAGGACCAGGACACCCTCCCGCCTTATGACCTGCTCGATCCCATTCTCCAGGGATACATTGTCGAGGATCTGGGGTTCGAGGAATTGGTCGAAAAGGGACATGATCCAAACATGGTCAGCCGCATCATCAAAATGGTGGACTTGAACGAATACAAACGCCGCCAGGCCCCGCCCGGAGTCAAGATCACGCCCCGGGCCTTTGGCCGCGACTGGCGCCTCCCCATCACCAACCATTACAACCTCAAAAAATAATGTAAGCGGCTTTAGCCGCATACCGCTTCGCACGAGCGTCTTTCCTGGTAGTGCGGCGGGACATTCCTGTCAGTGCGGCGGGACATTCCTGTCCCGCGACCCTAAAATGCT
>CAIUDS010000339.1 GCA_903897985.1 uncultured delta proteobacterium | reverse complement strand
GCATGAAAATCGAAAAGAGGGAGTGGGCTCCTTATTTTTACTCACACAAAAATCTTGACATTACCCGAACCAAAAGTTCCCGGCGGCAGGTTATACAGTTATGTTTAGCTGGAGATTCGGGGGAGATGGGTTTGCTTGAAGCAAAAAAGCAAGATATGATTGAAAGTAGGGGCGGAGAAAGTGGAAATGGCGTGACTCCACCAAGCTCGAAGAACTTTCCGGAAAGCGGCGGGGGATTCGCCGGAGCGAAGCCCCGGGCGCGGACGCTGGGGGCGGTCGGCCTGCTTTTGATTTTCGGGGGGATCGCCGGACTTTATCTGGTTGGCATCAACGCGGACCTCTTTTTTTCCTTCTGGCCGGACCAGACCGAATACCTGATTTATGCGCTGGCCTACAGCCGGGGTCTCGGCTATTTTTACTTGAGTGCTGATCCGGCTATTCCCATGACCATCGTGCATCCCCCGGGGTTTCCATTTTTTCTCTCCCTGGCGATTTGCGGGTTTGGTCTTCATATCCCGCTGATGAAGTTTCTCCTGATCGTGATTTTCCTGGCGGGAATCGCGCTCTATGCCGACCTGATCCGGCGGCGGGAGCGCACCCGGCTTGGGTGGTGGGCCGGGATTTTGGCCTTGACCGTGCCTTTTAGTTTGGCCTACTCCCAGTTGTTGCTTTCCGAATTCCCTTTTTTCGGCTTAAGCGCCGCGGTGCTGTGGGCCGGGCAACGGGCGCAGTCGGGCGGGAACAAGTTCGGCTGGTGGCTGGTGAGCGCCGTGGTGGCCGTCGTGGCTTTCTACTTCCGAGTCGTCGGAATCGCCTTGCTCGGAAGTTTGGTGGCGGCCCTGCTCCTGAGTTCAAGTCCAAGCTCCCCTTCGCCCCTGGGACGGAGGCCGGCGATGTTCCTGGTCGGGCTGCTCTTGGCGGGTTTGTTTTCATGGTTCGTTTACGATACCCGTTCAATACGGTCGCGGCGCCTGGCAGTTATTCTATGATGAGGCGACAACCAAAAAAGTTTGCGGCTTATATCTGAGCGAGACCGTGGATTCCTCGAAGATGATCAGCTCCCGAATCGAGAACCTTGCCGCTTACGTGGTCCTTCTGGCCCAAATGGCTTTTCCGTGGATTGACGGCGCCAGCGGGGGCTGGTGGCTCGGGATAATGGTGATTCTGGTGATCGCCGTGGGTTTTGTCTCCACCTGGCGAAAGCATCGCACCTGCCACGAGCTTTACTTTCTGTTTTATTGGCCGGTGATCCTGCTTTGGTCTAAGCCCGAACAGCGCTACCTCATCGCCATCTATCCGCTGCTTTTTTATTTCCTGCTCCGGGGACTGGGGGTGTTGGGAAAGCGGATCCATCCGCGTCTCGCCCGCTGGCTGCCCGGAGCTTTCGCGGTCGCCGCGCTTGCCATGCAACTTGATCTGGACCTGACCCAAGTCATCGCCCTCCGACCCCAGCCTCCGCTCCAAAACCGCTTTCGCCTGAGGCCCCTGACCACCGCTCCCTGGCTCCAAGCTTTTGTGCCCCGAGCCTCGATCCCGGTGGAATCCCATTTTCGGTCGCTCCCTTCCAATCAAGCGGGCGAGGATCTCATCCTCTTGGAACTATGGGCCCGCGATCACCTGCCCCCACCAGCAAAATCGCGGTCAACTACTTTAACGATTGCTACCTGATTTCCGGCCTCAAGGCCGCCTCCATCCTGGATCTGCGGCGCGATCCCGTTCAAGTCTTGAGGGAGAACCCGGTGAATTATGTCTTCGTTGCCGAGGCGCAGCCGATCTTTTCCCGTTGGGCCCGCGAGGCCATCCGCCAAGAACCCCGCCGCTTCGCGGAAATTTTTCGCGTCCCGGAAACGGAAACCGCCATCTATCAATACCAGCCAAACGCTTTCCCGTGAACGCGATCGTGATCGGATCCGAAAGCGGCTTGAGGCATGAGGCTTGAGATTTGGGGGAGATTTGGGAGCTTTACATTCCTTGCGCGCTGTGATAATTTTTATTAGTTGATGGAATGCGAAATGAGGCACTTTCATCCCCTCGAAAAAATCGGGGCCGGTGAAATAGGATTGGTTTGTCATGAGTCTGGTCGGTAGCCTGGAAGATCTAGGGTTGGGAGATATTCTCCAGATCGTCAGCCTCTCCCGCAAGTCGGGTGTGCTCAACCTGAATTGGGGCGGAGTCCGCGGCAAGATTATCTTCCGCGACGGCCAGGTGGTGGCGGCCCTCACCAACCAGGAGAAGTCCAACCTCGGCCAGACCCTGATCGAGCGCGGCTTCATCCCCGCCGCCACCGTGGACAGACTCCAGGCCAAAGTCGGCGCCGGCCAGACCGACCTCCGCCAAGCCCTGATTCAGCAGGACCTGCTCCCCCACGCGATCCTCGATCAAGTCATCAAGGAGCACATCGAGGAGGTCGTGTTCGGCTTCTTCGCCTGGCCCGAGGGCAACTTCAACTTCGAGCTGACGGAGTTCGAAGCGGAACTCAAGAACCTCTCGCCCAAGGGCCGCGCCTTTGTCCTCGACCAGGGTCTCTCTCCCCAATACCTGGCCATGGAAGGCACCCGCCTCCAGGATGAATACCGCCGTGAATCTGCCGGCGCCCCGGTCGGACCGCCCCGGGGCCGTCCTTCGGAACCCCCGCCCGCCCCCGCGCCTTCGCCTCCCGCGGCCGGCGCTTCCGGGGAGGATGACTTTTCCTCGGTCGCGGACTTTGTTGCCGCGGTTGAGGCCCGGGATCATCAACCCGACCCGG
>CAIUDS010000338.1 GCA_903897985.1 uncultured delta proteobacterium | reverse complement strand
TCCTCCCCAGACAATCATCTGGGTCCCGGTCCAGACCCCGGCGAAATTAGACCTGGCGCTCGGAGCGTTGATGGTGGTGGTGGGCGTCCAGGAGTTGCCGGGCGGGTCATAGATTCCGCCGCTGTTGAAATAAGTAGACATATCATACCCTCCCCAGACGATCATTTTGCTTCCGGTCCAGACCTCGGCGAAGCCATATCTTCCGGCCGGGGCATTGACGCTGGAAATCGGGGTCCAGGAATTTCCGCTCGGATCATATTTGGCGCCGGTATTTACAGGTCCGCTGGTCCATCCGCCCCAGACAATCATTTCCGTGCCGGTCCAGACCGCAAGATGCCGATCTCGGCTGCTGGGCGCATTGGTAGTTGAGGTTTGGGTCCAGGAGTTGCCCGCCGGGTCATAGATTCCGCCGGTGTTAAGAAAGTTGTTGTCATATCCTCCCCAGACGATCATTTTGTCCGTGGCCCAAACCGCGCTAAACATCCCCCTTGCTCCCGGAGCATTCGTGAGCGAAGTCGCGGTCCAGGAGTTTGCCGCGGGATTATAGATTCCGCCGGTATTGGTATAGCCGGCGGCATCTCCTCCCCAAACAATCATTTGCGAGTTCGCCGAGTCCCAGACCGCGCCGTGGTCAACTCTCCCGGTGGGAGCGTTGACGGTGGAGGTCGCGGTCCAGGAATCCGCGGCCGGATCATATTTCCCGCCGGTATTGTTGGTGTTTCCTCCCCAGACAATCATTTGCGAGTTCGCCGTGTTCCAGACCGCAGTATGGTAAGTTCTCCCGGCGGGAGCATTGTTGGTGGAGGTCGCGGTCCAGGAGTCCGCGGCCGGATCATATTTCCCGCCGGTATTGCTATAGCCGCTGGCATCTCCTCCCCAGACAATCATCTCCGATCCGGTCCAGACCGCGGTCGAATCCACCCTTGCCGAAGGCGCGTTGGTGGTGGAAGTGGCAGTCCAGGAATCGCCCAAGGGGTTATAGCTGCCTCCGGTGTTAATGTAGCTGGAGCCATCAAATCCTCCCCAGACCACTATTTTCGTTCCGGTCCAAACCGCTCCCAATTGTTCCCTTCCCGTGGGAGCGCCAACCGCGGTGGTGCGCTGCCAGGAGTTGCCGGCCGGATCATAGAGCCCGCCGGTGCTGAGTTGGTTCCCGCCCCAGACAATCATCACCGGCGTGACCAAGCCGGACGCCCAGACCGCGATGTGGCTTGAAGTCGGGGGAGGAGAGTTTACCAGCGAGGTCGGCGCCCAAGAGTTGGAGGCGGGATTATATCTGCCGCCGGTATTGAGATCGCCGGTTCCAGTATTGCCGCCCCAGACAATCATCTCGGTCCCGGTCCAGACTGCGGCGAAATAGTATCTTCCCGCCGGGGCATTGGCAGTGGAGGTCGCGGTCCAGGAATTGCCGCTCGGATCATACTTGGCGCCGGTATTTAAAGCTGAGCCGTTCGATCCTCCCCAAACAATCATTTCCGTTCCAGTCCAGACCGCAACATGACTGGCCCGTGCCTCCGGGGCGTTGGTGAGAGAAGTCGCAGTCCACGAATTCCCGGCCGGGTCATACATTCCTCCGGTGTTTAAAAAGGTGGTGCCCTGTCCTCCCCAGACAATCATTTGCGAGTGCACCGTGTCCCAGACCGCGGTTAAATTTTCCCTGATTGCCGGGGCATTGGTGAGAGAAGTCGCGGTCCAGGAATTGGCGGCCGGGTCATAGACGCCGCCGGTGTTGACATCCCCACTGTAGCCACTTCCTCCCCAGACAATCATTTTCGATCCGGTCCAAACCGTTGCATGAGCGTACCGGCCGTCGGGGGCATTGGTGGTTGAGGTGGGGGTCCAACTGTCCAAGGTCGGGTCATATTTGCCGCCGGTATTGAAAACGCCCGTGGCAAACTCGCCGCCCCAGACCAGCATCTCGGTCCCGGTCCAGACCGTGCTGAATTCCGCCCTTCCCGACGGGGCATTGGTGGTGGAGGTTACGGTCCAAGCTCCGGGGAATTCAATGGTCCAGCTATAACCAGCCGGACTTTTTTCCCATTTGCCGGTTGACTTGTCTTTAGCTTTGGCCTCAAAGGTATGGGAACCCTCACTCAAGCCGGAATAGGTTTTGGGAGACTTGCAAGAAGACCAGGCACTACTGTCAAGCTGACATTTATAAGCGCAACTCTTTTTATTGCACTTAAAAGTAAAGCTGGCATCCGAGGAATTAGTGGGGTTAGCCGGATAAGTCTTGATCGTGGTATTAAGCGCCTTGGCATAGCTCTGGCTCAAATCAAATTTCGAATCCGCTCCTGGCACATTGTCCAGGCCGTTCTCATCCCCGTTTGGGCCGCATCCCAAAATCGCCAGCGCCAATCCGAGCCCCAAAATCCATTCAATCTTCTTTTTCATTTTTCCCCCTTTTCTTTTACAAATTTTGAGTCTCGGGTTCCAAATTCCGAACCCCCAACCCCGAACTCCTAATCCCGAATCCGGAATTCTCACGGCGTATATCTGCCCCCGGTATTGCTGCCGCTTCCTCCCCAGACGACCAGTTGAGTCCCGGTCCAGACTGCGGCGAAATAAGATCTTTCGCTCGGAGCGTTGACTATGCTGGTGGGCACCCAGGAATTGCCGGTTGGATCATACCGGCCGCCGGTATTGGTAATGGGGCTTGCATCTCCTCCCCAGATAATCATCTGCGAGTTCACCGTGTCCCAGACCGCTTTATGTTGGAACCGAGCGCGGGGAGCATTGGCAGTGGAGGTTGCGGTCCAGGAGTTGCCGGCCGGGTCATAGACCCCGCCCGTGTTCATAACACTATCGGCATAGCCTCCCCAGACGATCATTTTGTTTCCGGTCCAAATCCCGGTAAAGCCATATCTTCCCGCGGGAGCATTGGCAGTGGAAATCGCGGTCCAGGAATTTCCGCTCGGATCATATTTGGCGCCGGTATCCAAGGTTGAACCGTTCCATCCTCCCCAGACAATCATTTCCGTGCCGGTCCAGACTGAAATATGGTTGCTTCGTGAGGAAGGAGCATTCGTGGTAGAGGTTTCGGTCCAGGAGTTGCCAACCGGGTCATAGAGTCCGCCCGTGTTCAAAGAGTCACCGTCATATCCACCCCAGACAATCATTTTATCAGTTGCCCAAACCGCGCTTAAATCCTGTCTTCCCGAAGGGGCATTAGTCGTGGAGGTTGCAGTCCAGGAGTTTAGCGAAGGATTATACCTGGCGCCGGTGGTGGGATAGCCTCCGCCAACTCCACCCCAGACAATCATTTCGGTCCCGGTCCAAACCGCGCGATGATATTCTCTTCCGCTGGGCGCATTGTCCGTGGCAGTCGGGACCCAGTAGTCTCCGGCCGGATCGTATTTCCCGCCGGTGTTGGCAAATCCGGTAACAAATCCGCCCCAGACAATCATCTCGGATCCGGTCCAGACCGCAGTGTGCTCGGATCTTCCCGAAGGGGCATTGGTGGTGGAAGTCGAGGTCCAGGTATTACCGGAGGGGTTATATCTGCCGCCGGTGTTTCCCCCGCCGTATCCTCCCCAGACCAGCATCTGGCTCCCGGTCCAGACCCCGGCGAAATGCGATCTTCCGCTCGGAGCGTTAATGGTGGTGGTGAACACCCAGGAATTGGAGGCCGGATTATATCTGCCCCCGGTATTGAGATAGCTTCCGGAATCTCCTCCCCAGACCATCATTTCCGTGCCGGTCCAGACCGCGATAGGGTCGTGCCGGGCCGTGGGAGCGCCGGTGAGGGAGGTTGCGGTCCAGGAGTCGCCGGCCGGGTCATAGATTCCGCCCGTATTAAATTCGTCACTGCTGTTCCACCCTCCCCAGACAATCATTTTGGTTCCGGTCCAGACCCCGGGGAAGCCATATCTTCCGGCCGGGGCATTGACGCTGGAAACCGGGGTCCAGGAATTTCCACTCGGATTATATCGGGCTCCGGTATTCAGGGATCCGGAAGGACCACTTCCGCCCCAGACAATCATCTCGGCGCCGGTCCAGATCGCAATCTGGTTGTTTCGCGCCGAAGGCGCATTGGTGGTTGAGGTTGCGGTCCAGGAGTTGCCCACCGGGTCATAGATTCCACCCGTGTTTTGAGCAGAGGAACCAGATCCGCCCCAGACAATCATTTTGTCCGTGGCCCAAACCGCGGAGAAACACTCTCTTTCCGAAGGAGCGTTGGTGAGAGAAGTCGCGGTCCAGGAATTTGCCGCGGGATCATAAATCCCGCCGGTATTGGTATAGGTATATCCGACTTGAAATCCTCCCCAGACAATCATTTTAGAGTCCGCCGGATCCCAGACCATGCCGTGTTCAGTTCTCCCGGTGGGAGCATTGTCAGTGGAAGTCGGGGTCCAGGAGTCCCCGGCCGGATCGTATTTCCCGCCGGTATTGGCATAGCCGCCGGCATCTTGTTCCCCTCCCCAGACAATCATTTCCGTGCCGGTCCAGACCACGGTGTGAAACGCTCTTGCCGAAGGGGCATTGGTGAGGGAGGTCGCGGTCCAGGATCCCGGGAACTGAATGGTCCAGCTATATTTTGCCGGGCTGCGGTCGCTGACGCCGGAACTGTTCGTGGCTTTGACCTTGAAGGTGTGCGATCCCTCCAGAAGATTGTTATAAGTCTTGGGAGACTTGCATTTTTTCCAGCCGGCGCCGTCCAGTTTGCATTGATAGGTGCAGGGCTTTTGGTTGCAGGTAAAGGTAAACTGCGCGCTGGTGGAGTCGGTGGCCGAGGGCGGCATGGTCTTGATCGTGGTATTCAGCGCCTTGGCATAGCTCTGCGCAAGATCAAATCCGGAATCCGCAGCGCCCAAGGCGCCAGAACCATTCTTATCCCCGACCGGGCCGCATCCGAAAATCCAGAGCGCCAACCCGATCCCCAAAAGCCATCCCAGTTTCCTTTTCATTTCTTCTCCTCTTGTCTTTTAAAAATTTTGAGTCTCGCGTTCCAAATTCCGAACCCCCAACCCCGAACTCCTAATCCCGAATCCTGAATTCTCAGGGCGTATATCTGCCCCCGCTGCTATCCGTGCCTCCTCCCCAGACAATCATCTGGGTCCCGGTCCAGACCGCGCTATGGTAAAACCTTCCGGCCGGCGCTCCGGTGGTTGAAGTGGGAAGCCATCTTTTAATGGTCTAGGACCATACGGCAGGAGTGTCATCCACCGCGGCCAAAGAGTCTATGGCTTTGACCCGGAAGGCGTGACTGCCGCTGGAAAGCTTGGCATAGCTCTTGGGCGAGGTGCAGGCTTTCCAGTCGCCCTTGTCCAGCTTGCACTTGAAGGTGCACGGCGGGGTGGTGCAGGAGAAAGCAAAGGTGGCTGCATTCTGAGTTGTCTGCGCCGCGGGATTGGCATCAATGACCGTATCCAGCGAAATTGAATAGCTTTGGGAAATGCCCTCTGGAGAAACTTTGCCGGACAAGTCCGGTCCCGGATCCGACAGGTCTCCGCAGGCCATAACTCCCAGGATCAATCCGATTCCCAAAATCCTTTTCATTGTATGCCTCCTTTATTAGCTTGCTCCGATTTCCATTTTCCGCCCACCGTTAACCTCATATAAGACCAATCGCTTTTGCCAATTTGCCGATCATAGTCCCAGATGATTACAGGATGTTGCGGACTATTGTATCGCGGTCCGCCTTATTGAACGAAGCAAGCGCTGAAAGAAAAACCAAAAGAAAGGCAAGGCAACTGACTTCCCTGGCATGCCCCTTTCTGGGATCATCACCGATATTGCCATTCTATTACGAAAGTTATTTGCAGTCAAAACTTGATTGATTGAAGTCTAAAAATTAAGGCTGCGTTTGGGGATACGGCCGGGATATTGAACACCGAAATGAAATCTCTCGGGCTCGCGAGCTACAGCGAGGCCGGCCTGCGCGTCAAGGCGGAACTCCTTGCCGGTTGCGGGCTCGCAGTCCGAACCTTTAACTTTTTTTCCCGCGCGTTAGGAACCGGACAAGCCCGTCCGAAACTATTACGGGGCAAACCAGTTAAATGCGTAGCCGTATCCAGAAAAGGTTTCGTAGTAAAAATGCGCCCAAGCCGGAGTGAAGTTCTGCGAGGGGATGGCAACAGAGCCGGTCGCGGTCTTTGGCAACCTTTTATAAACGCGAGAGTCGTTGGAGTGGTATGCCCCGACACTGAAAGTCAAAAACCGACATGAGCAGGTCAATCTCGCTCTGCTCGGCCTGAGCCCAGACCCCGCCGGTTTTTTTCAGAATTGCCAGTCCAATTGGGTGACCTTGTTGAGGGCGCTTCAAGGTTTGTATTTTGGTGAACGGGTATTAGAATGATAAAAAATCCAGGAGCGAGGAATGATCGTAGATTTAAGGAGTGACACGGTAACGCGGCCGGGCCCGGAGATGAGAAGGGCGATGGCGGAGGCCGAGGTTGGGGACGATGTGTTCGGGGAAGACCCGAGCATCAACCGCCTTCAGGAAATGAGCGCGGAGTTGATCGGGAAGGAAGCGGCCTTGTTCATGCCTTCGGGCACGATGAGCAACCAGGTCGCGATCAAGACCCATACCCGCCACGGCGACAGCGTCATTGTGGGCGAGGGCTCCCATTCCTACCTGCTCGAAAGCGGCGCCATCTCCGCGGTCAGCGGGGTGGCGCCGATCGTGGTGGGCAAGGGCGGGACCTACACCAAAGCCGAAATGATCCCGGCGCTCATCGGCTCGAGCATCCACAATCCTCAGACCACTTTGGTCATGGTCGAGAACACCCATAACCAGGGCGGCGGGGTGGTGTTCCCGCTCCAGGATCTCGAGGAAATCTGCGCCGAGGCCCACACCCGCGGGCTCAAGGCCCACCTCGACGGCGCCCGGGTGTTCAACGCCGCGGCCGCGCTCGGGATAAATGTAAGGGAGATTACAAAACATTTCGACTCGGTCAGCTTCTGCCTGTCCAAGGGCCTGGGCGCGCCGGTCGGCTCGGTCCTGGGCGGGAGCAAAAACTTCATCGCCGGGGCGCTTCGGTTCCGCAAGATGTTCGGCGGCGGCATGCGCCAGGCCGGCATCCTGGCCGCGGCCGGGATTTGGGCGCTCGAGCATAATCTCGAGCGGCTGGCGGAGGACCACAAACAGGCGCGGCGTCTGGCCGAGGCTTTGGAGGAACTGCCCGGGATCGAAATTGATATGAGGCGGGTCCAGACCAACATCATCATTTTCACGGTCAAGCGCCAGGACCTGGACGCGCTTCAGCTGACGGTGCGGCTCAAGGAATCGGGGGTGCTGGTTTTGCCGATCAGCAAGGACCGCATCCGCGCGGTGACCCATCTGGATGTGGATTCTCAAGGCATTGACCACGCGATCAAGGTCTTCGGGCAAATCCTCGGATAAAAATGACCGGTCGGCAATGAAAAAATTGAGCGCAATCCTGGCAACCATTTTTCTGTCCTCGCAGGTTTGGTCCTGTTCTTTAAAACCCAAGTTGACTTCGGTCCCGCCAAGTCCTTCCAATTGGACGATCATTCTCTATATGAGCATAGACAATGTTCAATTCGGAAGTTTTCCGACCGACTTATGGGGAAACACGGAAAAGATTCTGTTGGGTCTGGGAGGAAAATCCCATTCCCCGATTCCGATTATTTTGCTTTATGACGGGGGCAGGATCGGCGATTCCAAAATCATCGCCGTCCACCAGGGCAAAGTGATTGATGACCGGGGCGAAATCATTCCGGAGAGTCAAGAGGTCAATTACGGAGACCCGGAGACCATGGCCAGGTTTGTGATCTGGGCCGCGAAGAAATATCCGGCGCAAAATTATCTGCTCGGGTTTGCGCACCATTATGGCTGGAAGGGATATAACACGGACGAAAACAGTCCGGGGCCGCTCAAGATGGATATCCTGACCCAGCCGGAGCATGAGCAGGCAATGGCCCGGATCCGGGCAGCCGGGGTTCCGGTCAAGGTCATCTGGTTCGAGGCCTGCTCGATCACCATGCTGGAGACGCTTTATCAATATGCCCAGGATGCGGACTATGTGGTCGGGAACGAGGACACCATTGATTTTTACGAGGAATTCACCAGGCCGCTCCGGGTGATCCGGGCGGTGAACAAAAATCCGGCGCTAAACCCCCGAGACATGGCGGCCCTGCTGGTGGACAAGACCCCATTGCTCACGCCTTCTTTGATCTCCAATCAATTTACTCCTTACAGTTTCGCCCTGAATCCCAACAGCCCGGGCTCCCGCCCCGAGTTGAGCCGGCTGGGTGATTTCTGGCAGCCGACTCAGTTCGCGTTTTCTTCGGTCGGGGTAATCGAAGTCAAAACCGCGCTCGACAACTTGGCCCTTTATCTGACGGATCATCTGGATCAGTTTAGGCCTGAGATCGCCGAAGCCCGGAGCCGGGCCCAAGAATACACGCTCTATCCCTGGTATGTTGACCTCGGGGACTTCGCGGATCGGCTGGAAAGGAGCACGGATGCCCCCCAACTCAAAATGTTGTGCCGGAACCTCCAAGAAAAAATTGACCGGTCAATCGTGGCTCAGAAGAAGCCCACAACCGCAAAAAAATATCACGGCATTTTGATTATGTTCCCGCTCACCCGGAAGGAATTCGAGCGCGAAACCAAAAACGAATTTGCGCCCGAGACCTCTTATTTTGAACTCCGCTTCTCGCGCGAGGGCAAGTGGGACGATTTTCTCAAGGCATACTTTGAGAAATAATCAGTGAACCAGACCGCTCGTTTCTCCTGGTTCAGAAAATCAGCAAAACCGTGGCCAGGGCGTAAGGCATTTCCACTTCCACCTGGTCGTCCTTGACCGGGAGTTCCTTGAGCTCGCGCTCGAGCCCGTCGGTCAGGTAAGCCTGCTTGATGCCCTTGGCCGGGACGCTCAAATGCACGGTCACCGGTCCGGGGTTGTAGCGGAACAGGCGCACGATCATGCCCCTGCCGGATTCGGCCCGCTTGAGCGAAGTGGCGACCACATCGCTCCGGTCGGTCTGCCAGCTGATCCGGACCATCTTCGTCAGATGACTGTCCGCTTCCCGCAGCCAGTCGTCCGACAAAAGATACTCCGCCCGGTCATAGGTCTCGCGCGTGAGCCAGCTTTCCGCGCCGTGCGGCCAGAAGCCATAATCGAATTCATGCCGGTCCGGGTCGTTGCCCGGCCTGGGGAAGGACAGGACCAGCGGAATGCCGTTCACTTTTTCCCACCGCCCGTAGCGCAGCGCGATCATCTCCAGCAGGCCGTTTTCATCCGCATGGACCGCGGCCGGGGCCGTGAGCGCGGCATTGACTCCGAACTGCCCCGACTCATCGCTCAGGTCCACCCAGTTCTTCACCGCCCAGAAGGTCGGCTCATATAATTTTTTCAGCGGCCGCTCGATCACGCCGTAGGGCAATTCCTGCACAAACTTGCCGGGCTTCACCGTGGTCCGGAACGCCACCGTGGCCGTCCGTTTCCGGTTAAGCGAGCCCTCCATTTTCAGCCGCACCCCCGAATCGTCGCCGCGAAAATACATCCGCCGGATGAACTGGCGGTTTTCCAGAGCTATGGTCGCGGTAATTTCCAGGATGCCGTTTTCCTCTTTGGCGCTGAGCAGGGCCGGCAGCGCGCTCGCCCTTGCC